>NZ_DASYHS010000207.1:0-69072 GCF_035998295.1 Arenibaculum sp.
GAGCGTTGGGACGACGCCATCGCCGCCGCCCGCGCGGTGCCCGACGGCGACATCGAGTACGTCGCCGAGAAGGCGCCGCTGCACAGTTACCTGATGAAGGGTCTCTACGAACTCAAGCTCGGCTGAGGAGCCTGCCATGTCCGAAAAGGAACGCGACCGCGAAACGCACGAGTCCGGCGGCCCCGGGAAGTCGGGACGGCCGAACGAGAACCCGCCCAACGCGCCGAAGCAGAACCAGCCCCCCTACGACGAAGGGCGCTCGGAGGGCGGCAGGGCTCCGGGCCACCCGAAAGGCTGAACTGCCGACAGTGGTACTCCCGAGGGGCATTTGCGCGAATATCGTTAAAATGTTCCAAGGGTGCGGAGGACGCGCGTGTCCTGGACCGCATACCTGGAACGAGCCGTGACTGCCGCCGAACGTGCCATCGCCGAGCTGAAGAGCCTGATTCCGGATACGCCGGGCCCGCGGCGGGTCGCGATCGAGCGCATCATCGCCCGGTTGGCGACCGCCTGCGGGACCGGCGATTTCCTGGACGTTCGCATGCCTCTCCCCCCGGAGCCGGCCCCGGCACCGGTCAGGCCGGCGGCTGCATCGGCGTCTCGACCGTCTGGGGCGGCCCTTCGATCAAGGGCTGGAGCGTCGGCGCGAGCCCCTTCAGCAGCTGCGCGGGCAGGGCGCTGGTGAAGCGGTAGCGCGCCGCTTCCGGCCCGCGGACATGGGCCGTGATCGTCCCGAAGAACCTGTCTCCGATGAAGAAGACGAAGGTCGCGGTGCGGGCGACGACCCGGTCGCCGTAACGGTGGTCGCCCGTGCCGGTCTTGCCGCCGACGGGGAGGATCTCGCCCGAGCCGGTGGTGAACGCGCCCTTGAGGCGGCGGGCGGTGCCGTTCTCGGCGACGTCGACGAGGGCGCGCCGCACGGTCGCGCACAGTTCGGGCGACAGCACGCGCTCGCCCGGCCCGGGCGAGAAGCCCATCACCGTCTCGTAGGGCGTGCCGGCGGCCATGCGCAGTCGCTCGACCCGCAGGGTCGGCAGCCTGACGCCGTCGTTGAGGATGATCCCCATCAGGTCGGCCAGCGCGCCCGGACGGTCAGCCGAGCTGCCGATCGACGTGGCGTAGGACGGGACCAGGCTGCCGAACGGATAGCCGAGGCGTGCCCAGGCCGCATGGATGCGCTTGAACGCGTCGGCCTCCAGCAGGATGCGGATGCGCGAGTCCTGGGCGTGCTTGCGGCTGGTCTTGAACAGCCAGGCGTAGGTGTCCTGGCGCTCCTGGGCGGAGGCGGCCACGATCTCCGCGCGCGGCGCGTCGGGGCGCGTCTGGAGATAGTTGACCAGCCACAGCTCCAGCGGGTGGCGCCGGGCGACGTAGCCCCGGTCCGCGAGGTTGAATTTGCCCGGCGCGTATCTCTCGTACAGGCGATCGAGCTCGCGGTCGCTCAGGCCGGCATTGGGCAGCCTGGCGCGCATGAAGGCCGCGAAGTCCGCGAAGGATGCCTCGGGGCGGACCGAGCGGAAGGTGACGGCGAGGCGGGGCGGCGCCGCCCGGACCCGGCTCGCCAGCAGCGCCAGCGCCTCGTCCGGCGTCTTGCCCCGGTAGTCGGTCATGAAGCGGTTCAGGAAGACCGTGCCTTCCTGGTCGGCGAAGCGCATCAGGTAGTCCTGGCGCGCGGGGTTGTTGGCGTCGGTCAGGGGATTGCTGCCGTCCCCCCGGCCTTCGGCGACGTAGTACTGGACGATGTCGCGCATCATCCGGATGAAGGGCAGGTTGATGCTGTGCCGGATCGCCTCGGCGACGGTCGGGACGGAGCCGTTGTCCTTGCCGTCGAAGTTCTGGAAGGTGTGGACGCCGCCGCCGGTGAAGAACCGCTCGCCCGGGCTCGCGGAATAGCGCCGCTGCATCGCCGCGTCCAGGAGTGCCGTCACCGACCGGTCGTTCGCCGCCGCGAGCTGGCCCGCGACCCAGCGCGTCAGCGGATCGTCGCCCTCCGATGCCACCGCCCGGAGCTCGGCGCGCGGCAGGTGGCCGTAGCGTCGGTGCAGCTCCTCGACGATCTCGAGATAGGTGATCATGGTCCTGAGCTTGGCCGTCGAGCCCAGGTCGAGCTTCGCCCCCTCGTTGATGTCGAGCGGCTGGTCGAGGTTGTCGGCCTGGACCCGCACGTAGTTTGCGTCCTTGCCGCGCTCGTACAGCACGACGCTGTAGATCACCTTGTCCGCCGCCGCCCCGCCGGTGTCGAGCAGGCGAAAGCCGATCAGCCCGAACTCCTCGACGAAGCCCGGCTCGCCGAGCCGCTCCAGCACGCGTACGACCTGGTCCTGCATCGGCGCGTCCAGGGTCGTCTCCGCGCTGAGGTCCAGGCGGTCCAGCTCGTACAGGCTCGGCACGCCCATCAGGCGGAGCAGGCGGGTGCGGATCGCGTTCGCCGCCTTCTGCTCGATGAAGGAGACGCCGGGCGGGCGCGGCGTGTCGGTCCGGAAGACGAGACGCGTCGCCAGTGCCGCGTCGCGCAGGTCCTCGTCGATGACGCCTTGCCGGGCGAGCAGCCGCAGATGGCTGTTGGCGAGCTGGTCGAGCGCCGCCCGGTCGGCGATCAGGTAATGGCTCGGCCGCCGCTGGGCGAGCAGCAGGCCGAGCACCTGCTTGTAGACGCGGGCCTTCTCGGCCAGCGCGCCCGGGTCATTGGCCGGCGCGGACAGGACGCGGGACGCGTGGTCGAGCTCGGTGCCGAACCACGCCCACAGCCCGTCGCCCAGGCCGTTGACCTCGCCGAAGCCCGGCCGCGCCGTGAGCGGCGTGGAGTTGAGATAGTCGACGACGATGCGGCGGCGGGCATAGGTGGTGTCCTGCCCGTCCAGATACGCCCGTACGCTGGCCGAGGCCATCTGGCGCAGCTTCTCCGACGCGTCCGTCGTCTGGCCTTCGGGGGAGTGGCGGTATTTCTCGATCTGCGTCGCCAGCGTGCTGCCGCCCGGGATGCGCATTCCGGGATTGAGCCACTGCGCCGGCAGCCCGAGGGCGGCGTAGACGAACCGGTCCCATTCGACCGCGGGGTTGTGGGTCGGGGACGGCGCGCTCAGCAGTTCGCGGTTCTCGATGAACAGCAGCGTGCCCACGACCAGGCCGGGGATCGACTCGAAGCTTTCGAACACGCGCTCGGGGAACCGGGCCGAATAGATGGTGCGGCCGCCGCGGTCCTGCAGCGTCAGGCCGGCATGGGTCTTCTCGTGGAAAACCGCGAAGCCGCCGCGATGAACGAAGTCCACCAGCCGCTCCGACATCCGGGCCTGCCGCTCGACGGCGTAGCCGCCGGCCATCAGGCGGTCGGCGTAGCCGGGCACGCGGGTGTAGCCGAGCCGGTCGTTGTAGGGGCCCTGGACGGGGAAGGCGATGCTCGGGCTCGGCCCCGGCTCCACCTCGTAGGTCAGCTCGCGCGCGAATTTCGACAGCAGGCCGGCCTGCAGCCAGGAGCTGCGGATCTCGGCCGATGCGAGCCAGGCCACGCCGGCCAGCGCACCGAGCATTACCCCGCCGATCAGCAAACGCTCCCAGATCGACAGCCGCATCGAAGCCGTGCCTTCCTCATGACGGGCGCGGCTTTCCTTGCCGCGGACCAGCGACCGTCGAGTTTAGGCAGGATTGGTTAACAACGCGTATCGGGACGGCCGCGACAATCGCAGGATG
Source organism: Arenibaculum sp. (assembly GCF_035998295.1). Classification (NCBI taxonomy): domain Bacteria; kingdom Pseudomonadati; phylum Pseudomonadota; class Alphaproteobacteria; order Rhodospirillales; family Azospirillaceae; genus Arenibaculum; species Arenibaculum sp. The sequence continues at coordinate 3,688 of NZ_DASYHS010000207.1, forward strand.
ACACGGGCCGGAGCGGCTTCCCGCCCGGAACGGTTGCCGGGGGAGACCTTCAATCGGCGCGGCCGCGCGCCTCTATCGGCATGCTGCCGGCGAGCATGCCGCCGCGGGTGCAGTGGAAGGCGTCGTGCAGGTTGATCGTCGGGTCGCAATGCGGCACGACGAAGAGGATGCGCTCGCCCGTCCGCGGGGCGGCGGCGCCGTCCGGCAGCACGACTCGGCCGAATTCGTCGCCCGCCGGCTCGTAGACGGCGCCGGGCGGGGCGCCGGCCGCGACCAAGGGCATCGGGCCGTCGAGCGGGAAGGTCTTCGAGCCGGCATCGACCGTCGCGATGCCGGGATGGTTGGCGCTCACCACCTGCGCCAGCACGAACAGGGCGTTGCGGAAGGGTCGCCGCCCGTCCCCCGTGAGGTCGACCGCGTCGTACTCGACGTCGCTGAACAGGTAGGAGCCCGGCTGCAGGTCGGTGTAGAGCCCGAACCGAGGGTCGATCGCGAAGGTTCCGGTCCCGCCGCCGGTGACGATCGGGCAGGGATGCCCCTGCGCCGCCAGCGCGTCGCGGGTCGCGCGCAGCACCGAGGCGGCGTCGGCCGCGCCCTGCCGGCGCTCCGCGAAGCCCGGGATGTGCTGGACGTGACCGGCATAGCCCTGGACGCCCCGCAGCGACAGCGCCGAGGCCGCGGCCCGGACGCGGCGCGCCGTCTCCAGCGCCATCGGGATGCCGGTCACGCCGGTGCGTCCCCGGACGGGATGGACGTCGACGTCGATCAGCACGGCGAGCGGCTCGCGCCCGCCGGCGAGCGCGGCCGCCAGGGCGTCGGCCTGCTCCGGGCTGTCGACGACGACGGTCAGGCCGGGGCGGCGCGCGTGGAGTGCCGCCAGCCGGGCGAGCTTGCGCGCGCCGGCGAGGGGCGAGGTGACCAGCAAATCCCCGATCCCCGCATCGGCCAGCACCTCCGCCTCGCCCAGCTTGGCGCAGCACAGGCCGACCGCGCCGTCGGCCATCTGCAGCCGGGCCAGCGCCGCGGATTTGTGCGTCTTGGCGTGGGGCCGCAGGCCGATCCCGGCTTGGCGGGCCGACGCGGCGAGGACGGCCCGGTTCCCGTCCATCGCGTCGAGGTCGAGCACGAGGGCCGGGGTGTCCAGCGGCAGTTCCAGCAACGGCTCCAGCAGCGGCTCCGGCAGCCGTTCGGGCGCCACCTCAGGCCGTTCCCGCCGCATCGCGCAGGTGGCCGGCGACCTCGGCCCGGGGCAGTTCGACCTGGGTGCCGCGCGTCAGGTCCTTGACGGTCGCGGTGCCGCGCGCCGCCTCGTCCGCGCCGATCAGGACGGCGAAGCGGATGCCGACGCGGTCGGCGTATTTCAGCTGCTTCGCGATCTTCGCCGGTTCCAGGGTCAGCTCGGTGTTGATGCCGGCGGCCCGCAGCTCGGCCGCGAGGCTGTAGCTCTCGGCGGCCAGCGCCGGGTCCATCAGCGCCACGAGCGCCGCCGCGGTGCTGGCATGGGCGGCGATCACCCCCGCCTCGCGGAGCTGGTAGAACAGCCGCGTCGCCCCGATCGAGATGCCGACGCCGGGCAGCCGCGAGCGCGTGTAGTTGCTGGCGAGGTTCTCGTACCGCCCGCCCGAGCAGACGCTGCCGATCCCGGGATGGTCGTCGAGGAAGGTCTCGTAGACCGTGCCGGTGTAGTAGTCGAGCCCGCGGGCGATGGCGAGGTTGACCCGGTAGTGCCGCTCCGGCACGCGCAGCGCCGCCAGCCCGTCGAGCACCGTCTCCAGCTCCGACAGGCCGGCGCGGAACGTCTCGTCCGCGATGTCCATCCCGCGCAGCGCCGCGACGACGTCGGCATTGCTGCCCGACAGGCCGATCAGGTCGAGGATGCGCGCGGCCGTATCGGCTGCCAGCGCCAGCTCGCCGCCGGTCAGGCTCTCCAGCACCTTGTCCCGGCCGACCTTGTCGAGCCGGTCGATCTCGCGCAGGACCAGCGCCTGGCGCCCGGGCTCGCCGATGCCGAGCCCGGCCAGCAGGCCGGCGAGGATCTTGCGGTTGTTGAAGTTGATCGTGAAGCCGCCGACCTTCAGGTCGCTGAAGACCTGGTGGATCACGGCCGGGATCTCGGCGTCGAAGGCGAGCGGCAGGGCGTCCTTGCCGATCACGTCGATGTCGCACTGGTAGAACTCGCGGAAGCGGCCCTTCTGGGCGCGCTCCCCGCGGTAGACGCGCTGCATCTGGTAGCGGCGGAACGGGAAGGCCAGGTCGTGCTCGTGCTCGGCGACGTAGCGCGCCAGCGGCACCGTCAGGTCGAAGCGCAGCGCCATCTCGGGGTCGCGGCCCTGCTGGCGCGCGCCGGTGGACTGGACGAAGTAGACCTGCTTCTCGGTCTCGCCGCCGCTCTTGGTCAGCAGCACGTCGGTCAGCTCGAACACCGGGGTCTCGACCGGCAGGAAGCCGAACCGCTCGTAGCCGCGCCGGATGGTGTCCAGGAAGGACTGGAACGCGATCTGCTCGCCGGGCAGCAGCTCCATGACGCCGGACGGCGTCCTCGGTTGGATCAGGCTCATCTTGCGCGGACTTCCACGGGAAACGACGGGTCGGGCGGCAGTTTTAGCGGCTTTGCCGGCCGGACGCCACGCCGGAAGCGACGAAAGCACCCTCGCGGATGTTGAGCGCGGGGGGCAAAGCCCCTAAAAGGCGGGGATTCGAAACCTGGGATGCCCATCATGCCCGCCGGCCGAGAGACCGACCGCCTGATCCTGCGCCGCCCCGACGACTGGCACCTGCATCTGCGCGAGGGGGCGATGCTCCGCGCGGTGCTGCCTTTCACCGCGCGCCAGTTCGGCCGCGCGATCGTGATGCCGAACCTGAAGCCGCCGGTGACGACGGTCGCGCGGGCGCAGGCCTACCGCGACGAGATCCTGGAGGCCTTGCCCGAAGGCGCCGGCTTCACGCCGCTGATGACCTGCTACCTGACCGACGGCACCGACCCGGCCGAGGTCGCGCGCGGCTTCGCCGAGGGCGTCTTCGCGGCGGCCAAGCTCTATCCCGCGAACGCGACGACCAACAGCGCCCACGGCGTCACCGACGTGGCGCGGATCCGCCCGGTGCTGGAGCGCATGCAGGAGATCGGCATGCCGCTGCTGGTCCATGGCGAGGTGACGGACGCCGAGGTCGACGTCTTCGACCGCGAGGCCGTGTTCATCGACCGCGTGCTGGCGCCGCTGCTGCGCGACATGCCGGGCCTGCGCGTCGTGCTCGAGCACGTCACGACCGAGGACGCGGTCGCCTTCGTGCGCGCGAACGCCGGCACCGGCCGGCTCGGCGCGACGATCACCGCGCATCACCTGCTGATCAACCGCACCCACATGTTCCAGGGCGGCATCCGCCCGCATCTCTACTGCCTGCCGATCGCCAAGCGCGAGCGGCACCGCCTCGCGCTGCTGCGCGCCGCCGCCTCGGGCGAGGCGGCCTTCTTCCTCGGCACCGACAGCGCCCCGCACCCGGTCGCGGCCAAGGAGACGGCCTGCGGCTGCGCCGGCATCTTCACCGCCGCCACCGCCATCGAGCTGTACGCCCAGGCCTTCGACGAGGCCGGCGCGCTCGACCGGCTGGAGGCGTTCGCCAGCCTGAACGGCCCGCGCTTCTACGGCCTGCCGCCGAACGAGGACACGATCGAGCTGGTCCGCGAGCCGGCCCCGGTTCCCGACCTGGTCGAGGTCCCCGGCGGCGAGGCGGTGCTGCCGTTCCGCGCCGGCGAGCGTCTGCCCTGGCGCCTCGCGGGCTGAACTCACGCGTGAGAGTGCCTCGCCGGCACGGCGTGGGGGAGGTTGTCCGGCAATGCCGGATAGTTGCGGCTGGCCTTTTGGGCGGCGGCGGGTGTAGGCTGGTCGATGGAATTCGAATGGGACGGCAACAAGGCGGTCGCGAACATCGAGAAGCACGCGATCGACTTCGTCGACGTCGTCGACGTCTTCGAGGATGGCCGCCTGTTCGTTGAGGTCGACGGTCGATTCCCCGAGCCTCGCTGTCGAGCGATCGGGATGGTCGAAGGCGTTGTCCTGTCCGTCGTCTACACGATGCGGGGCGACGTGTGCCGCATCATTTCCGCCAGGAGGGCGAGCCGCCGTGAGCGAAGAGCGTATCGTTCGCTATGATCCCAAGAGGGACCGCAAGCCCGAATCCCGCACGGATTGGGACCGCGTGCGTGCCATGTCCGACGACGAGGTCGAAGCCGCCGCCGCGGCCGATCCGGACAACCCGCCTCTGAGCGAGGCGCAACTCGCCGACGTCTTCCGACCGGCCGACCTGCGCGAGCTGCGGCGCTCGCTCGGGCTGAGCCAGGCGCAGTTTTCGCGGCGCTACGGCATACCGATGGCGACGCTGCAGGATTGGGAACAGGCGCGGCGCGTGCCGGATACCGTCAGCCGCAACTATCTCCGCGTGATCCGGCGCGACCCGGAGGCGGTTGCAAAAGCGCTGGCGTCGTGACCCGGCGCGCTCGGGCGATCTGGGTTGCCCACGGCGCACCCGCAGCCTAGAAAGGCGCCAATTCACACCCAGGAGCCCCAGCCATGACCCCGCTTGCCGCCCAGCCCGATCCCGACCTGGTCGCGACCCTCACGGCCCGCATGCTGATCGAGATCAAGGCGGTGCATTTCAACCGCGAGACGCCGTACATCTTCACCTCCGGCTGGGCGAGCCCGGTCTACATCGACTGCCGCAAGATCATCTCCTTCCCGCGCGCGCGCGCCGCCGTCACCGACTTCGCGGCCTCGACCATCCTGCGCGAGGTCGGCTTCGAGAGCCTGGACGCCGTCGCGGGCGGCGAGACCGCTGGCATCCCCTTCGCGGCCTGGATCGCCGACCGGCTCGGCCTGCCGATGCAGTACGTGCGCAAGAAGCCCAAGGGGTTCGGCCGCAACGCCCAGATCGAGGGCGACCTGGAGGAGGGCCAGCGCACCCTGCTGGTCGAGGACCTGACCACCGACGGCAAGAGCAAGGTCAACTTCGTCAACGCGCTCCGCAACGCGGGGGCCGAGGTGGCGGACACCTTCGTCGTGTTCCACTACGGCATCTTCCCGCAGAGCGTCGAGACGATGCGCGAGATCGGCGTCCGCCTGCACGCGCTGTGCACCTGGTGGGACGTGCTGCGCGTCTCCAAGCAGCACGGCTATTTCGACCCCGCGACGATCGACGAGGTCGAGAAGTTCCTGCACGCCCCGGTCGACTGGTCGCGCACCCACGGCGGCAAGTCCGAGCTGGGGTGAGCTACTCCAGCGCGTCGGCGAGGAAGCGGTCGACCTCGGCCCAGGCGGCGGCGCGGATCTCCGCGCGCTCCATCAGCACCTCGTGCATCGCGTCAGCCAGCACGTGCACCCGGCAGTGCCGGTACCGGGCGCACGCCGCCCGCTGGCTGTCCGGCGGCACGACCACGTCGCACCCGGGGACGAGGGCCAGCATCGGCGTCTCGACCCCCACCGCGGCCTCGGGGCGGGCGAGCTCGGCGAGAGAGCGGTAGGTCGCGTCCAGCCAGCCATGGGTGACGCCTCCGACGACGAGCGCGGGGTCGTGCCGGAACCACTGGTGATGGACGGCCCACGAAGCGGGGTCGCTGGTCACCGGGTTGGCCGCGAAGCTATGGCGGGCGGGGTCGTAGTCGCCCTGGCCCGGCAGGTAGCGGGCACCCAGGCCGAGGCGGACGCCGGCGCGCGCGAGCGCCCGGGCGACCGGCCGCGGAACCCATCCCGGTTGGGTGTAGATGTCGGTCATCGGCGCCGAGAGCACCACGGCGTCGAAACCGCGGGGAGACCGGGCCAGATGGCGCAGCAACAGGTGGGCGCCCTGCGAATGGGCGCAGGCGACCAGCGGACGGCCCGCCTCCGGCACCGCGACCGCCTCCAGGAACCGGGCCAGGTCGTCGAGCCAGAGGCCGTAGTCGCAGACGTGGCCGCGCTGGCGCAGCGGCGGGTCCTCCGACAGCAGGCGGCTCGATCGTCCCTGGCCGCGCCAGTCCATCCCGATCGCCTGGAAGCCGCGCTCCCGCCACGCCCGCGCGACGCCGTCGTATTTCTCCAGGAACTCCGAGCGGCCGTGCAGCAGCACGACCGTGCCCCGGCAGGCGTCCGGGGCCGGCCATCGCGCGTGCCGGATCCAGCCGCCGTCCGGCAGGTCGAGGCGGGCGAAAAGCGGCGGCGGCTCGCCCAGGCGCGGCGGCAGCGGCAGGTCGGCGGCGGTGATGCCTTCCGCTGTCGGGTCTCTGGGGTCCGGGTCTCTGCGGTCCATGAGGGGGAGGGACCACGGAAGGGTGGGGCTTGGCAAGCCGGCGCGTGCCTGTATCGTTGAGCCTCCCAACCGGAGCGGAAGATCGATCCATGAGCTATGCAGCGCGGCCCCGGCTCGACCCGAGCTGGGAGGCGGCGGTCGGCGGCGAGTTCGACCAGCCCTACATGCGGGCGCTCGCCGCGTTCCTCGATGGCGAGGCGGCGGCCGGCAAGCGGATCTTCCCCGAGCCGGCCCTGGTCTACGCGGCGCTGGAGCTGACGCCGCTGTCGGCGGTGCGGGCGGTCGTCATCGGCCAGGACCCCTATCACGGCTCCGGCCAGGCGCACGGGCTCGCCTTCTCGGTGCGGCCGGGCACGCGGCCGCCGCCGAGCCTGCGCAACGTCTTCAAGGAGCTGCGCGCCGACCTCGGCATCGCGCCGCCGGGGCACGGCAGCCTCGTGCGCTGGGCCGAGCGGGGCGTGCTGCTGCTCAACACCGTGCTGACCGTCGAGGAGGGGCAGGCGGGCTCGCATCGGGGGCGCGGCTGGGAGCGCCTGACCGACGCGGTGATCCGGGCCGTCAGCGACCGCCGCGACGCCGTCGCCTTTGTCGCCTGGGGGCTGCCCGCGCGCCGCAAGGCCGACCTCGTCGACGGCGGCCGGCACGAGATCGTGTCCAGCGCCCATCCCTCGCCGCTGTCGGCGAGCCGGGGCTTCCTCGGCTCGCGCCCCTTCTCGAAGGTGAACGCCTTCCTGGAGCGCCGCGGGCAGGCGCCCATCGACTGGCGCCTGGACTGACCCCCGCTCCTACTCGTCCCCGCCTTGCAGCCGGCGGGAACGCCTTGCGATCTCCATCAGGACGCCGAGCCCGCCGGTGGCGAGCCGCCGCCCGGCGAGCAGGGGGGCGAGGGCGGCGCGCGTCCCCATGCCGCGGACGTGGACCCGGCTGCGGCCCAGCGCCGCGAGCGAGCCGCGCGCGACCGCCAGCGGGTCTTCCGCGCCGGGCAGCCGGCCGGCGCGGAAGCCGGAGCGCCGGCCGAAATCGGTGCGGGTCGGTCCCGGGCACAGCACCTGCACATCCACCGGCTCGCCCTCCAGCTCGACCGCCAGCGCCTCGCCATAGGCGAGCACGAAGCTCTTGGTCGCGGCGTAGGTGGCCAGCAGCGGCACCGGCTGGAACGCGACCGTGCTGGAGACGAGGACCAGGCCGCAGCGCCGTCCCTCGGCCCGCGCCCGGCCGATCATGCCCGGCAGCAGCGCTCTCGTCAGCACGGCGACCGCGACGGCGTTCAGCTCCACCGTCGCCTCCTCGGCCGCGGCCGGGTTGTCGACGACACGGCCGAACGGCCCCGTGCCGGCGTTGTTGACCAGCAGGTCCACGCCGAGCCGTTCCGCAGCCGCGGCCACGGCCTGCCGGCCCTCGCCGGTCGTCAGGTCGGCCGCGAGCGTCTCGACCTCGCGGCCCGGCCAGCTCGCCTCGTCGCGCATCGCGGCGAGCGCGTCCTCGTGGCGGGCGACCAGCAGCAGCCCCGTGGAGCGGGGCAGGGCGCGGGCGAAGGCGGCCCCTATGCCCTTCGTGGCACCCGTGACGAGTGCGGATCGGTACTGCATCGGCGGTCCTCCTGCATGTGGCCCCCATGTCGGCCGGGGCGGCAGCCCCATGTTCGGCCGGGGCGGCAGCCCCATGACGACAGGGCGGCAGCCCCCTTGACGATAGAGACGGTAGGGGCGGCGGCAAGGGGCGTCGATCGTCCGTACGGCGAGGCATCCGGCCTTTTTTGCGGGCCGGGCGGCGCCGGCCGGCCCTGAGCGGCGTTGACGGTGCCGGCTGCGCGCGCGATCCTGGCCCTGGTCGAAACCCGGATGGAGTTGCCGCCATGCACAAGCTCGCACTCGCCGCCGCCTTTGCCCTCCCGCTCTCGCTCGCCGCGGGGACGGCGCTCGCGGACTGCGCCGGACACGCCAGGGTCGCCGAGGCGCCGAAGCCCGCCCCGACGCAGCAGACCGTGCAGGCGCCCGCTCCGGTCGCGACGGTCGGCCAGGGGACCTGAGACGAAGCTCCCTCGGGGGAGAAGGAAAGGGGCTTCCCGGTCGCGGGAAGCCCCTTTTCTCATGATGGGGATGGACATCCCCGTTGCCGGGGGAAGCTGATACGCAACGTGCGTCACTAGGGCCATCCCCGCGCATGCGGGGCGACCGGCCAGCTATGCCGCGGATCGCGGCAAATGTCAAAGCCGCGAATGGCGGTGAATGTCGAAGCCGCGAATGGCGGCGAATGTCAAATCCACCCTCCCGAAGCGCGTTTGGCATCCGAGTCGGCCCCGCCCCGCGCGAACACCTGCGGATGCAAGCTCCCGCGTGCGCAGGTCCCGGTAGCGGGCGGCCGGCGGCGGATGCGGCGGAACGCGGGTGAATGCTAGGAAACCGGTTCGTTTTCGTCTAGCATGCGGTCGCATTCCGTCGTTACATCGGAAATGAATTTGACACGAGCCCGGTTTCATAAAAAGGTCACGGAGGTCTCGTGCATCGGGACATCCGAATGAATGTTTTCGCCGACCCCCTGTTCAGCGTCCGGACGCCCGGCGGGACGATATCCAGGCTGTCCTGGGCCGGCCTGCTCGCGGCGGCGGAGGACGGGTCGCTCCACGACCTGGTCCGCCTCCAGGCGCACCAGCGCCCGCGGGTCGTGCTGGAGCTGGCGGTGTGGCTGCATCTGCTCCGGCGCTTCTCGGGCGTGCGGCCGCTGACCGTCCCGGCCGCCCTCGCGGCGCTGAGGCGCGAGGGCGCGCTCGGCGCCGGCGCGCTGATCCCGGAGGAGGACGAGCCCGGCTTCGCGCAGCCGGTGGTGTCGGGCGCCGAGCGCGGATCGTGGATGGAAAAGCCGCTCGGCCTCGTCGACACGCTGTTCACCGGCGTCGGCCACGAGGCCAAGGGGCCGGTCGACCGCGTGGCCGCGCCCGAGGACGTCGTCTTCGCCCTGCTGTCGGGTGGACAGAAGATCTTCGTGAAGGACAACCCCGACAGCCTGCGCTGGGGAGTGCCGGTCGTCGTGCCCGTGGACGCGACGGGCGGCCTGGCCTTCGGCGTCCGGGCGCTGGCGGACGCCTACGATGCCGCGGGCCTGCCCGCGGATGCGCCCTGGGCCCGGTCCCGGCACCTGTCGGACCACGTGCTGTGGCTGCGGCCGTTGTCGCTGGCGCCGGGGGCGGCCCCGCTCGGGCCGGGCGAGGTCGCGTGGCCCTTCCTCGACGTCGCACGCCCGATCCGGCTGGCGCCCGGCCCGGACGGGCGGCCGGTCGCGCACCAGTTCCCGACCATGCGCCGTATGGTGGCGCCGGAACTGGCCGCGATGCTCGCCGATCCGGGCGTGCCGATGCAGCGCGGCAGCAAGCCGTTCCGGCTGGTGATGCGCCGGCCCGACCACCGTTTCCTCCATGCGGTCCTGTTCGGGCGCGAGGACGTCGATCCGGCGCCGATCGCGCTCGCGCCGCCGCCGGGAACGCGGGCGCTGCGGATCGGCGCCGTCGCGTTCGAGACCGGCAAGACGCGGGGCGTGCTGGATCTTTCGATCCGCGTGCCGACGCCCGTCGGGCCGCCCGGTGCTGCGGGCGAGGCGTCGCGGCTGGCGCTGCGGCTGGTGGGGCAGGTCGCCCGCGGCGCGTTGCGGCCGGCCTTGCGCCGGTTGCTGCAGCCCCGTGCCCAGGACCGGCTCCGGCCGCTGGAAAGCGGCGGCGTCGTCGGCCGGCGGATCGACGCCGCGGTGCGCCGGTTCGAGGACGCGGTGACGCGGCGCAGCCTCGAATGGGTGTTCGAGGCGGCGGCCGATCCCGACCCGGAGGCGTCCCTGGTCCCGGAGCTGAAGCGGGACCTTGCCGCCGCCGCATGGTCCGGTTTCGACGAGGAGATCGCGGGCGGCGACCCGGCCCGGCCGGACGCCCAGCTCGCGCTCGCGCGCGCCCGGCTCGACCTCGCGGCGCTGCTGGGCTCCGCCCTCGACCTCGATGCCGATCTCCCCTCGGCCGATGGCGCGGGGGACGGGGCGGCGGCCCGCGTGGCCGACGCGCTCGGCGAGGCCATGCGCCGGGACCCGGACCTGCGCGGCATGGACCCGGACCGTCCGCCGCTCGCCTATTGGTCCCTGCTCGCCGGTCCGGCGGTCCCTTCGGGATGGGCGGAGGCGGAGGCGCTGCAGCCGGCCTGGCGCGCCGTCCTGTCCGCCTTCGCGGCCGTGCCGCACCGCCCCGGCGCGCGCTGCGCCGGACGGGCGCTGGCCGAAGCCGGGTTCGGCACGGCCCGCCTCTCCGGCCTGCTGGAGGCGCGCGGCCCTCTTCTGCTCGCCGCCTTCGCGCAGGCGTGGCGCTTCCTCGCCGCCGCCGGAACGCCGGCCGTCGACTGGGGGAACGCGTTCGCCCTCCTGGCCGCCGACGCTTCAGGCGACCGGGAAGGCGAACGCCGGGCCCGCGCCCGGCTGGCGCTCGCCGCCGCCGGAGCCCTGCGCGACGCCGGCCGCCCGGCCATGCCGTCCGCCGCCTGACCCATACCGTGTAGATCCAGGAGCCTTCATCGCATGTTCGTCCAGATCCACGTGCTCAAGGACTACAGCGCCGCCCTTCCGAACCGCGACCTGTCCGGGCTGGCCAAGCGCATGCCCTACGGCGACGCGCTGCGCCAGCGCATCTCCTCCCAATGCATCAAGGCGGCGCTGCGCTCGCCGGACGCCGTCCTGTTCCGCACCGGGCCGGACGGGTCGCTGGCCGAGGACACGCTGCCGCGCCTGGGCGCCGATCTCGGCCTGGGCATCTCGTGGCGTTCCCGCCTGATCTTCCCGCGCCTCGTGCTGCCGCGCGTCGCCGAGCGGATCGGCGACCGGACGCTCGCCGGCGCCTATGTCGATGCCGTGGCCGGCCTGTTCGCCCGCAGCGCCAAGGGCGCCGAGGACGAGGACGGCGACCTGGATGCCGACGAGGGTGCGGTGGCCGGGGCCGAGCCGGCGGAGCCCGGACGCCTGCGGCAGCCGATCGTGCTCGGCGAGGCGGAGATCGACGCGATCGCCGCGACCACGGCCGAGCTGGCCCGGCACCGGGTCGACCCCAAGCTGTTCGCCGACCTGCTCTTGAAGGAGCGCGGGCTGCGCAAGCTGCCCCAGGCCGTCCAGGATGCGGTCGAGCGGATGCGCGCGATGCGCCGGCATTGCGGGCTGGACGGGGCGCTCTTCGGCCGCATGGCGACCAACGAGATGGTCTCCAACGTCGAGGGCTGCGTCGCCGTCGCCCATGCGCTGACGGTCCACGGCATCCAGAGCCAGCCCGACTACTTCTCCGTCCGGGACATGCTGAACCGCGACGACGAGGCGGGCGCGTCGCACACCAACACGACGGAGCTGACCTCGGGTCTGTTCTATTCCTACGCGGTCGTGGACCTGGGCGGGCTGGCGCGCAACCTCGTCGGGCTCGACGCACGCCAGCGCGCGGGGATCGTCGGCTGGCTGGTCCGCGCGTTCCATTCGGTCGAGCCGGCGTCCAAGCGCGGCTCGACCGCCCCCTTCGGCACGGTGCACGAGATGGTGGTGGAGATGGGGCGCCGCCAGCCGCGCAGCCTGATGGGGGCGTTCCAGAAGGCGATCGTGCCGCTTGCCCGCTCGGAGCTGAGCCTGAGCGAGCGGGCGGTGGCCGTGCTCGGCGACTACCGCGCCCGCATGGGCGCGCTCTCCGGCGCGCCGGAGAGGAGTTGGACCCTGACGGCTTCGGCGGCCGGCCCGCTGCCCGCCTTCGAGGCGCTGGCGGCGGAGGTCGAGGCGGCGGTCGCGGCGCAGGGGCCGGCGCGCACCGGCGCTTCGGCGGAGCGGGCGGCATGAGGCGCTTCCTGCACCTTCATTTCGACGCGCCGATGATGAGCTTCGGCGGCATCCGCATCGACGCGCTGCCGGACGCGTATCCCGTGCCGACGGCCTCCATGGTCGCCGGCCTGATTGCCAACGCCTTCGGCGTGCTGAGGGCGCAGACGGACCTGCTCCAGCGGCTGCAGGACGCGATCGCGGTCGCGAGCGGCGTGGTCCGCCACGGCACGCGCGTCGTCGACTTCCAGACCGCCGACCTGGGCAAGCCGCACATGCGCGGGCCGATGTGGACGAGGTCCGGCCCGCCCTTCGCCCGCGCCGGCCAGGGCGTCGCCGAGAAGAGGCAGCTCCAGTGGCGGCCCTACGTCGCCGACGCGGACGTCCACACGGTGGTGTGGTGCGTCGGCGACCCGCCCTGGACCCTGGAGCAGATGGCCGAGCGCATCGCGGAGCCGGCGCGCCCGCTCTTCATCGGCCGGGCGAACTGTCCGCCGGTGCGGCCGCTGTGCCCGGGCATCGTCGAGGCCGAGACCGCCGAGGCCGCGTTGCGTGCCGCGGCCGGCGACCGGCTGCGCGAATTGCACCTGCCGCTCGACGAGGCGGGCATGGAGCCGGAGGACCGGCTGGTCAGCGTCCATGGTCGCCGGCTGTGGGACCTCAACGTCCATGCCGGGGCCGACCCGGTGGTGGTCAGGACCGTGAGGGCGGCATGACCGCGATCGAGGTCGCGCAGGTGCCGATCGGCCTGCCGGCGGCGGTCCGCTGGTTCCGGGAGATCTGGCCGGCCGAGGGGCCGTGGGCCCGGGACGAGGGCTTCCTCGTCAAGTCGGCGCTGACGGAGCTGTTCGGTACCGAGGCGGCGCCCCGGCCATGGCGCGTGCAGACGCGCCTGGACGACGGGCGGGTCCTGGTCGTCGGCTATTCCCGTCACGACGCCCAGGCCCTGCGCGAGCGGGCGCTGCTGGCGCTGCCCGGCCTGCGCGCCGCGGTGGAGGCCGACGCGATCATGACCGCGCCGCTGTCCGTGCCTGCGGCGGGGCGGCGGGTGCAGGGATGGGTCTCGCTGTGCCCGACCCGGCGCACCGACCTGGCGGCTGACGGCGCCGCCGGCCGCCGGCGCGAGCTGGACGCCTATCTGGCCGAGGTCGAGCGGGCGCGGCGCGAGGGCAGGCCGCCGCCCGCGCGCGAGGAGGTCTATGCGGACTACCTGCGCGCGGCGCTGGCGGGCGCCATGGACGTCGGGCCCGTCGCCCAGCGCGCGTTCGCGATCGCCCGCATGGCGCGCAAGGACGCGGCCGGCCGGCCGATGCGGCAGGTCGGGTTCCCCTCGGCACTGCTGCAGTTCGAGGGCACGGTCGCGGACCCCGGGCTGCTGCGCGAGAGGATGGCGTCGGGCATCGGCCGCGCCCGCGCCTTCGGCTTCGGCATGCTGCTGTTGAGGCCGTCGGGCGGCATGACCTGACCGGCACGGCCGCGACGCAGCCGCGCCCCGGCGTTTCCGTCAGCGTCCCCGGGGCGCGATTTGACTCCCGCGCGCCCGCATCGGTAGTATCGCGCCGCAATACGGGCAGGGCCGGGGCATAGATGGACGACGTGCGCAAGACTCTCGACGGCCTCGCCGGCTACTTCATCGAGGACCTGTCGGTCGGCATGTCGGCGGCCTACGCCAAGACGATCACCGACGCCGACATCGTGCTGTTCGCCGGGGTGTCGGGCGACACCAACCCCGTCCACATGAACGAGGACTACGCGCGCGGGACGATGTTCGGCGGCCGCATCGCCCACGGCATGCTGTCGGCCAGCTTCATCTCGACCGTGATGGGCACCCGCCTGCCGGGGCCCGGCTGCATCTACATGACCCAGAACCTGCGCTTCAAGGCGCCGGTACGCGTCGGCGACACCGTCGTCGCCCGGGTCACGGTCGCCGAGCTGATGCCGGAGAAGCGGCGCGCCGTGATGCAGACCGTCTGCACCGTCGGCAAGACCGTCGTGATCGAAGGCGACGCCCTGGTGATGGTCCCCTCGCGCGTCTGACGAGCCCTTCCCCGCCTGCGGGCCCGCACCCGGTGCCGATGGACGGCGGGCCGGAACTGTTGGTATTCACAGCCGCGGATTTTTGGGCTAAGCGAGGGTGGGCCGAGAGGGGGGCCCGTGATGCGTATCTTCAGACACACGGGCTGCCTGCCCGCGGACGCCCGCGGCGCGGTGGCAGCGCTCGGCAATTTCGACGGCGTGCATCTCGGCCACCAGGCCGTGATCGGCACGGCCGCCGGCATCGCGGGCCCGGCCGGCGCGCCGCTCGCGGTGCTGACCTTCGAGCCCCATCCCCGCCGCGTGTTCCGCCCCGACGACCCGCCGTTCCGGCTGACGCCGTTCCGCATCAAGGCCCGCCAGATCGAGGCGCTCGGCGTCGACCTGCTGTTCGTGGTCCATTTCGATCCCGACTTCGCGAAGCGGACGGCCGAGGCCTTCGTCGAGGAGGTGCTGGTCCGCGACCTGGGCGTGCGCCACGTCGTCGTCGGCTACGACTTCGTCTTCGGCCGCGGCCGGGGCGGGAACGTCGGCCTGCTGTCCGCGATGTCCGGCCGGCTCGGCTTCGGCGTCACCTCCGTGGAGCCGGCGACCGGCCCGGAAGGCACGGTGCTCTCCTCGACGCGCGTTCGCACCCTCCTGGCGGAGGGCCGCCCCCGCGACGCGGCCCTCGTGCTCGGCCGGCCGTGGGAGATCGAGGGCCGCGTCGAGGGCGGGTTCCAGCGCGGCCGCACGATCGGCTTTCCGACCGCCAACGTGGCGCTCGACGACTATCTCCGCCCGGCCTTCGGGGTCTATGCCGTCCGCGCCGGGATCGACCGGGGCGTCGGCACGGACTGGCTGCCGGGGGTGGCCAATCTCGGCCGCCGGCCGACCGTCGGCGGCACGGCGGAACTGCTGGAGGTGCATCTGTTCGACTTCGGCGGCGACCTCTACGGCCGGCACCTGCGCGTCCAGCTCGTCGAGTTCCTGAGGCCGGAGCGCAAGTTCGACGGCCTCGACGCGCTCAAGGCGCAGATCGCGCTCGACGCCGAGGCGGCCCGCCGGCTGCTTTCCAGCGGCTGAGCCGTCCGACACTCCTGGCCATGGACCGCCCATGAACCCCGCAGAGATCCCCCAGGTCGCCACCCCGGTCATCGCGATAGACGGCACCGCCGCCAGCGGCAAGGGCACGGTCGCGCGCCGCGTGGCCGAGGCGCTCGGCTTCGACCATCTCGACACCGGGGCCCTCTACCGCGCGGTCGGGCTGGCCGTCCTGCGGTCCGGCGGCGATCCGGGGGACGCGGCGGCGGCGGCGCGCGCGGCCCAGTCGCTGCGGCCGGGCGACATCGGGGGCCTGATCGGCGACCCGGCGCTGCGCAGCGAGACGACCGGCTCGGCGGCCAGCAAGGTCGCCGTCGTGCCGGCCGTGCGCGAAGCGCTTCTCGACTTCCAGCGCGGCTTCGCCGGCCACCCGCCGCGCGGCCGCGGCGCGGTGCTGGACGGGCGCGACATCGGCACGGTCGTCTGTCCGGACGCCGCCGCCAAGCTGTTCGTGACCGCGGACGTGGAAGTACGTGCCGAACGCCGACTCAAGGAGTTGCTCGGCCGCGGCGCACCGGCTATATATGCCGCTGTCCTGGAGGACATGAGGGAACGCGACGCGCGAGACAGCCAGAGGGCGGTGGCACCGCTCCGGCCGGCCGCCGACGCGTTTCTGCTCGATACGTCGTCCCTCGATGCCGACCAGGCGTTCGAGGCGGCCATGTCCTTCATCAGGACGAAGGCCGGGATCGGCTGAGATCCGGCCTTTCGACGATCCAGGACGATAATCCAAGTCGCCGGGCATGGGGTCCGGCGCGGCGGACGGTTCCCTGTTAACACGAGTGTGCCGACAGGGAGCCGGGCGCTTTCGTATCAACCAAGGAGTTTCAATGGCACAGCTTGCAGCCAAGTCCGACAGCATGGGCGACAAGGAAAGCTTCGCCGCCCTGTTGGAGGAGTCGCTCGGCACGTCCGACAGCCTCGAGGGTACCGTCGTCAAGGGCCGGGTCGTCTCGGTCGAGAACGACATGGTCCTGATCGATGTCGGCCTGAAGTCCGAGGGCCGCGTCCAGATGAAGGAATTCGCCGGCCCCGGCGGTCAGCCTGCCGAGCTGAAGGCTGGCGACACGGTCGAGGTCTACCTGGAGCGCATGGAGGACAAGAACGGCGAGGCCGTCCTGTCCCGCGAGAAGGCGAAGCGCGAGGAGGCCTGGACCCAGCTCGAGAAGGCGTTCAACGAGCAGCAGCGGGTCACGGGCATCATCTTCGGCCGCGTCAAGGGCGGCTTCACCGTCGACCTCTCGGGCGCCGTGGCGTTCCTGCCCGGCAGCCAGGTCGACATCCGTCCCGTCCGCGACATCTCCCCGCTGCTCGGCACCCCGCAGCCGTTCCAGATCCTCAAGATGGACCGCTCGCGCGGCAACATCGTCGTGTCGCGGCGCGCCGTGCTCGAGGAGAGCCGGGCCGAGGCGCGCTCGGAGCTGGTGGCCAACCTCAAGGAAGGCCAGGTGCTCCAGGGCGTCGTCAAGAACATCACCGACTACGGTGCGTTCGTCGACCTGGGCGGCGTGGACGGCCTGCTGCACGTCACCGACATCGCGTGGCGCCGCATCAACCACCCGTCCGAGGCGCTGCAGATCGGCCAGACCGTCACGGTCCAGGTCATCCGCTTCAACCCCGAGACCCAGCGCATCAGCCTCGGCATGAAGCAGCTCGAGGCCGACCCGTGGGAAGGCGTCGAGGCGAAGTATCCGGTCGGGGCCAAGTTCAAGGGCCGCGTCACCAACATCACGGACTACGGCGCGTTCGTGGAGCTGGAGCCGGGCATCGAGGGGCTGGTCCACGTCTCCGAGATGTCCTGGACCAAGAAGAATGTCCACCCCGGCAAGATCGTGTCGACCTCCCAGGAGGTCGAGGTGATGATCCTCGACGTCGATCCGCAGAAGCGGCGCATCTCGCTGGGCCTCAAGCAGTGCCTGGAGAACCCGTGGGAGTCCTTCGTGGACAAGTACCCGGCGGGGACCGAGCTCGAGGGCGAGGTCAAGAACATCACGGAGTTCGGTCTGTTCGTGGGCCTTCCGGGCGACATCGACGGCATGGTCCACATGTCGGACATCGACTGGAACAAGGCCGGCGAGGAGGCGATCGCCGAGTTCAAGAAGGGCGACCACGTCCGCGTCAAGGTCCTCGACGTCGACGTCGAGAAGGAGCGCATCAGCCTCGGCATCAAGCAGTTGGGCAGCGATCCGTTCGAGTCCGCGGCGGCCGGCCTGCGCAAGGGTGAGGTCGTGACCTGCACCGTGACCCAGGTGACCGACAACGGCATCGAGGTTTCGGTCGGCGACGGCTACCAGGGCTTCATCCGCAAGTCCGACCTGTCGCGCGAACGTTCGGAGCAGCGCCCCGACCGCTTCGCCGTCGGCGATAAGGTCGACGCCAAGGTGACCCAGGTCGATCGCAGCTCGCGCCGCATCGGCCTGTCGATCAAGGCGAAGGAAGTCGAGGAGGAGAAGCAGGCGATGGCCGAGTTCGGTTCGTCCGACAGCGGCGCCTCGCTCGGCGACATCCTCGGGGCCGCCCTGCGCCGCAGGCAGCAGGAAGGCGACGAGTAGTCCTCGTCTCCGAGCCAGACGGGAAGGGCCGCCGCGGGAGACCGCGGCGGCCCTCTTCGTTTCTTCGTAAATGCTTGTTCCAGAGACACTTAGCTTGACGGTTGCGCCTCCGGTTTGGCACGCTCGTTCCGCCCGGCGTGTTCGACCGCATGCGCGACCGCGCGTTCGGGAGGGCCGGGGAAAGCCAACGGAACGATCGATGACCAAGTCGGAGCTGATCCTGCGTCTGGCGGAACGCCACCCCCATCTCCTGCAGCGCGACGTCGAGCGCATCGTCACCACGATCTTCGACGAGATCTCCGCGGCGCTCGCGCGCGGCGAGCGGGTCGAGCTGCGCGGGTTCGGCGCCTTCTCGGTGAAGCGGCGGGACGCGAGGGTGGGGCGGAACCCGCGCACCGGTGCCAGCGTTCAGGTCGATGAGAAATTCATCCCGTTCTTCAAGACCGGCAAGCAGCTTCGCGAGCGGCTGAACGCGGAGTGAACGCCCGCGTCGCACTGGGAGACCGTCTTTGCGCCATCTGTCCTGGGTCATCACCATCCCGCTCGCGCTTCTCGTCATCTCGTTCGCGGTCAGCAATCGCGACGAGGTCTCGCTCGGCCTGTGGCCACTGCCGGGCCGGATGGAAGTGCCGCTGTTCCTGGTCGGGCTGCTGGGGCTGCTGATCGGCTTCCTCGCCGGCGGCATCGTCGCCTGGGTGGCGGGGCGCCGGCACCGCGTCGCGGCGAGGCGGGAGGCGCGCCGCGCCGCCCGGCTGTCGCAGGAACTGGACGACGAGCGCCGGCGGCACGCGACGGCGGAGGCGAAGCTGGCCGAGGCGGCGCGCGAGGTGTCGGCCGCGGCGTCGGCGCTGCCGGTCGGACCGTCGGCCAAGACGCGCCTGGAGCTGGCCGGCCCGAAACAATGATCCTTCCGGCGGCCGCGCGCCGGAACACGTGACGCGAGGAAGTCCGCGATGCGCATCATCAGTGCCGCCGAACTGGAGGCCGTGCTCGATTTCGGCCCCCTGGTCGAGAGATTGCGCCGGATGTTCCGCTCCGGATGCGAGGCACCGGTGCGTCATCACCACACGGTGCCGACCTTGGGCCAGCACGCCGCGACGCTGCTGCTGATGCCCGCCTGGCAGATGGGGCGCCACATCGGCGTCAAGATCGTGACCGTGTTCCCGGAGAACGGCGAGAAGTCCCTGCCCTCCGTGATGGGGGCCTATCTGCTGCTGGACGGCAAGACCGGCACGCCGCTGGCGCTTCTGGACGGCCCGACCCTGACGATCAAGCGGACGGCCTCGGCCTCGGCGCTGGCGGCCTCCTATCTCGCGCGGCCCGACGCGTCGCGCCTGCTGATGGTCGGCACCGGGGCGCTCGCGCCCAACCTCGTGCTCGCCCATGCCACGGTCCGGCCGATCCGCGAGGTGCTGATCTGGGGCCGCTCCGTGGCCAAGGCCGAACGGCTGGCCCGGGCGCTGGGCCGCAAGGGGCTGTCCGTCTCGGCCACCGACGACCTCGAGGCGGCGGCCCGCGGCGCCCACGTGATCTCCTGCGCCACGCTGGCGCGCGAGCCGCTGATCCGGGGCGAGTGGCTGCCGGACGGCTGCCACCTCGACCTCGTCGGCGGCTTCACGCCCGAGATGCGCGAGGCCGACGACGAGGCGGTCCGGCGCGCCCGCGTCTTCGTCGACACCGTCGAGGGGGCCACGAAGGAGGCGGGCGACATCGTGCAGCCGATCGCCGCCGGCGTGCTGGACGCCGGGGACATCGCCGGCGACCTGTTCGCGCTGACCCGCGGCGAGCGGGCCGGCCGGCGCTTCTACGACCAGATCACCCTATTCAAGTCGGTGGGCACCGCGCTGGAGGACCTCGCCGCGGCCCAGCTCGCGGTCGAGCTCGTCTGACCGGAGAAAGGATTTCCATGCTGCCCGCGCACCGCATCTTCGCCGCCGTCGACACTACCGGGACCGAGGAGGCGTCGGCCCTGATCGGGTCGCTCGCGGGCTCCGTCGGCGGCATCAAGCTCGGGCTCGAGTTCTTCGTCGCCCGCGGGCCGGACGGCATCCGCGCCGCGATGGGCGGCACGGGCCTGCCGCTGTTCCTGGACCTGAAGCTGCACGATATCCCCAACACCGTCGCGGGGGCCGTGCGGGCGGCCGTGCCGCTGGCGCCGGCCTTCCTGACGCTGCACGCGTCCGGCGGGCTGGCGATGATGCGGGCCGCGCGCGACGCGGCGCAGGACGCGGCGGCCCGGGCCGGCGTCGCGCCTCCCCGCCTGCTGGCGGTCACGGTGCTGACCAGCCTCGACGACGCCGATCTCGGCCGGGTCGGGCAGGCGGGCCCGGCCGCCGACCAGGTGGTGCGTCTGGCCGCCCTCGCGGCGGAGGCCGGCATCGACGGGATCGTCTGTTCGCCGGCCGAAGTCGCCGAGCAGCGCCGCCGCCACGGGCCGGGCTTCGTGCTGATGGTGCCGGGCATCCGGCCCGCCGGTTCGGACGTGGGCGACCAGAAGCGGGTCATGACCCCGCGCGAGGCGGTGGAGGCCGGGGCCGACTACCTCGTGATCGGGCGGCCGATCACGCAGGCCGCCGATCCCGCGGCGGCCGCGCGCGCGATCGTCGGAAGCCTGTCGTGACGGTCGCGGTCAAGATCTGCGGCATCGGCGATCCGGCGGCGATGACCGCGGCGGTGGAGGGCGGGGCGCGCTGGGCCGGCCTCGTCTTCTACGAGCGCTCTCCCCGCCACGTCGCGCCGCCGCTGGCGGCCGAGCTGGCGCGGATGGTTCCGACGGGGATACGCACGGTCGGCCTGTTCGTCGACCCCGACGACGAGTATCTCGCCAGCGTCGTGACGCGGGTGCCTCTCGACCTGATCCAGCTCCACGGCGAGGAGACGCCGGCGCGCGTCGCCGCGATCCGGGCCGCCCATGCGATCCCGGTCATGAAGGCGCTCAAGGTCGGCGAACCGGGCGACCTGGACCGTGCCGCCGCCTATGCGGGCAGCGCCGACCGGCTGCTGTTCGACGCCCGGCCGCCGGCGCGCGTCTCGGCGCTGCCGGGCGGCAACGGGATCCCGTTCGACTGGACGATCCTCGCCGGCCGCAGCTTCCCGCTGCCCTGGATGCTGTCCGGCGGGCTGACGGCCGCCAATCTCGGCGAGGCGGTCGCCGTCAGCGGGGCCGGCGCGGTCGACGTCAGCAGCGGCGTCGAGGACCGTCCCGGCCACAAGGACCCGGCGCTCGTCCGGGCGTTCCTGGCCGAGGCGGCCCGTCTCTGACCGGAAGTGGCCAAGTGACGCTCGTTCAACTGATCATCGGCTTTGCGCTCCTGATGGGCGGGGGCGAGGCGCTGGTGAAGGGCAGCGTCGCCGTCGCCCGCCGCCTCGGCATCTCGCCGCTGGTGATCGGGCTCACCCTCGTCGGCTTCGGCACGTCGATGCCGGAGCTGGTGGCGAGCGTCCAGGCCGCCCTGATCGGCTCGCCCGGCATCGCCGTCGGCAACATCGTCGGCAGCAACATTGCAAACATCCTGCTGATCCTCGGCGTCTCAGCCGCCATCCTGCCGGTGGCGACGACCCGCGAGGCGTTCCGCCGCGACGGCTCGGTGCTGGTCGGGGCCAGCGTGCTGCTCCTGGCCGTGGCCTTGTACGGCTTCCTCGACCGTCTGGTCGGCCTCGGCTTCCTCGCCCTGCTCGCCGCCTACGTCGTCTACACCTACGTCTCCGAGCGGCGCAGGGAGGACGCAGCGGCGCGGATGCACGCCGCCAGGGCGCAGGAGCGGCCGGACCTGCCGCCGCGCGGCCTCGGCCTGGGCTTCGGCCTGCTGCTCGCGGCGGGCGGCATCGCGGCCGTCGTCGTCGGCGCGGACCTGCTGGTCGGCGCGGCGCTGACGGTCGCGCGGGCGGCCGGCATCTCCGAGACGGTGATCGGCCTGACCCTGGTCGCCGTCGGCACCTCGCTGCCCGAGCTGGTCACCTCGGTGATGGCGGCGCTGCGCAGGCACGGCGACGTCGCGTTCGGCAACGTCGTCGGCAGCAACATCTTCAACATCCTCGGCATCGCCGGGGTGACGGCCGTGGTGAGCCCGTTCGCCGTCCCGGCCGAGATCGTGCGCTTCGACGTCTGGGTGATGGTCGGGACCACCCTGCTGCTGGTGGTCTTCGCCGTCACGGGGTGGCGGGTCAGCCGCCGCGAGGCCGCCGTCTTCCTGGCCTTGTACGCCGCGTACCTCGCGGCCCAGCTCTCGCCCGGCGCCCGGACGCTGCTGGGGCTCGCCTAGAAGGCGTCGCCCCGGGCAGCGGCCGGCGTCAGGCCCGCGCTCCCTGCGCCTTGATGTGCGCGACCATCTGATCGACCACGGTGCCCCAGCCCTCGAAGAACCCCATGTCCTCGTGGTTCTTCCGGGCTTCCTCGTCGCCATGTATCGCGATGGCCGTGTACTTCGTTCCAGCCCCGTTCCTGGCAAGCTCCAGCACGGCGGTGAAGAAGGGCTTCGCGGCCGGGCGATATCCGGGCAGGAGCGCATCCGTGAAGATCAGCCGCTCGTTCGGCGTCACTTCCAGATAGCAGCCGGCGTTCGGGAACTCCTTGCCCTCGGGCGAGCGCATGACGGTGCTGAACACGCCTCCCGGACGCACGTCGAGTTCGCAGGCGGTGATGGTCCACGGCTTCGGCACGAACCATTCGCGCAGGTGCTCGGGCGTCGTCCACGCCTTCCAGACGAGTTCGACCGGGACGTCGATCTCGCGCACCAGCACGAGGTCGAGTTTCGGGTCGATCTTGATCACGGGCGACGTCATTCGGATTCCTCCTCCTTCATTTTCATGAGATAGCTGTCGAGCTGGTCGAGGCGGCGTTCCCACAGCTTGCGCTGTCGCCCGAGCCAGTCTTCCACCAGCTTGAGCGGCTCGGGTTCGAGCTCGTAGGTGCGCACGCGGCCGACCTTGCGCGAGCGCACCAGACCGCTTCGTTCGAGCATCCTCAGGTGCTCGACGAAGGACGGAAGGGCCATGTCGTAGGGCGCCGCCAGTTCGCTCACCGAAGCCGGCCGGGAACTGAGCCGTTCCAGGACATGTCGGCGCGTCGGATCGGACAGGGCGCGAAAGACGCCGTCTATCATGCCCGCCGTCGGGATCTGCCGTCCCTGCTCCTGGCTGCGGCCTGCCTGCGGCATCGCTGCGTTCTCCTCCGGTTTCGCCCCCCGCGCTCCGGCTCTCCGTGGGGCGTTGATACATGGACCAGATACTTAGGGCAATCCCTAAATATAACGACCCGGCAGGGAGCGGGGCATGCGTCGGGAGCATGCCGTGCGGGCCGTGGTCGGGATCGGATATGGGCGTGGCGGGATGGTCGAGAAGGCGGGAAGCCGGCGCGACGGCGCGTCCGTCACGCCGGTCCCGCGCAGGCTTCCCTCGGCGGCGCGGGCCTAATCGCGTGCCGCCGGCTCCTCCGTGCTGCGCCGCTTGGCCGGGGAGCCGGGCACCCACCAGCGCGGCGCCTCGGCGGGGACGGCCCCTTCGGGCTCGCCCCGCGTCTTCAGCACCGAGATCAGCATCGAGCCGCCGATCAGCGCCGCGGTGACGCCGAGCGCCAGCGCCGTCGGCACCTTGTAGATGTCCATGATCAGCATCTTCGTGCCGATCGCGATCAGGACCAGGGACAGCCCGTATTTGAGGTAGTGGAAGCGGTGGATCACCGAGGCCAGACCGAAATACAGCGCCCGCAGGCCCAGGATCGCGAACACGTTGGAGGTCCAGACGATGAACGGGTCGGTCGTGACCGCGAACACGGCCGGGATCGAATCGACCGCGAAGACGAGGTCGGTGATCTCGATCAGGATCAGCACGAGGAACAGCGGCGTCATCATCCGCACGCCGTCGCGGACGACGAAGAAGCGCTCGCCTTCGTAGCCCTCCGTCATGCGGAAACGGGAACGGACCAGCCGGACGACGCGGTTGTTCTCCATGTCCGGCTCCTCGTCGACGGCCCGCAGCATCCGGATGCCGCTGAACACGAGGAAGGCGCCGAACAGGTACATGATCCAGTGGAACTCCTGGACCAGCGTGGTCCCGGCCAGGATCAGGATGCCGCGCATCACCACCGCGCCCAGGATGCCCCAGAACAGCACCCGGTGCTGGTGCTGCGGCGCGACGGAGAAATGCGAGAAGATCAGTACGATGACGAAGATGTTGTCGATGCTGAGGCTGTATTCGATCAGGTAGCCGGTCAGGAACTCCAGCGCCTTGCCCGAACCTTCGAAGTAGAGGATCCCGGCGCAGAACATCATCGCGATGACGAAGTACGCGCCGCAGCGCGCGAGCGCCTCGCGGCCGGTGATGGTCTTCGCGCCCTTGGTGAGGACGCCGAGGTCGAAGGCCAGCAGAGCGGCGATAAGGGCCGCGAAGCCCAACCATGGCCAGATGGATGCGTCCACGGGACGTCTCCTGATGAATCGCTTCGGAAAAGGGGGCGGCTCGGCGGCGAGGCCGTCAGTTCGGCGCCGGCGGCGGTATCGAGGTCGTTCCGGTCATCGTCTTGTCCAGCAAGGGGCGCGAACGCCCGCCCGATGCCGCTCTCGGCGCGGGGGCCGCGGGAAGCGTACCGGCTCTCACGGGAATGGTCGCGGGAGCGGCTTTCACGCGGCCGCCGTGACGGGCGGCTCAAGTGGAAAGTCCGACATCGCAGCGCCGGGCGACGCTGCCAGAGGGGCCCGGACCCGGCCCGTATGTAACTCGGGCGCGCCGCCGGTTCAAGCGCGCTCGCGCGCCGCCGGTTCAAGCGCTCCCGCCGGCTCGTGCCGGGCGTCCCCAGCCCGGTCTTGGAAAATCGGGACGCCGCCGTTATGGTGGCGCCTTGATCGGGGACGGGGTTCCTTCCGTTCCGCGCAAGTCGAGACTGGACCCGTGACCGCTTCACAACAGCCGCTGAACACGTACCGTGCCGGCCCGGACGAGCACGGCCACTTCGGCATCTACGGCGGACGCTTCGTCGCCGAGACGCTGATGCCGCTGATCCTGGACGTGGAGAAGGCCTACGAGGCCGCCAAGCGCGACACCGCGTTCAAGAACGAGCTGCGCTATTACCTGACCCAGTATGTCGGCCGGCCGAACCCGCTCTACTTCGCCGAGCGCCTGACCCGCGAGCTCGGCGGCGCCAAGGTCTACTTCAAGCGCGACGAGCTGAACCATACCGGCGCGCACAAGATCAACAACTGCATGGGCCAGATCCTGCTGGCCCGGCGCATGGGCAAGCGGCGCATCATCGCCGAGACCGGCGCCGGCCAGCACGGCGTCGCGACCGCCACGGTTTGCGCGCTGTTCGGCCTGCCCTGCGTCGTCTACATGGGCGAGGTCGACGTCGAGCGGCAGAAGCCCAACGTCTTCCGCATGAAGCTGCTGGGCGCCGAGGTCCGGCCGGTGAAGTCCGGCGGCCGCACGCTGAAGGACGCGATGAACGAGGCGCTGCGCGACTGGGTCGGCAACGTCGAGGACACGTTCTACATCATCGGCACCGTCGCCGGCCCGCATCCCTATCCCGCCATGGTCCGCGACTTCCAGTCCGTGATCGGCGAGGAGGTGCGCGAGCAGATGCTGGCGGCCGAGGGCCGGCTGCCCGACACGCTGGTCGCGGCGGTGGGCGGCGGCTCCAACGCGATGGGCCTGTTCCATCCGTTCCTGGACGAGCCGAGCGTCTCGATGATCGGGGTCGAGGCCGCCGGCCACGGGCTCGACACGCCCGAGCACGCGGCCTCGATGAACGGCGGCCGGCCGGGCGTGCTGCACGGCAACCGCACCTACCTGCTCCAGGACGAGGACGGCCAGGTGGTCGAGGGGCACTCGATCTCCGCCGGCCTCGATTATCCCGGGGTCGGGCCGGAACATTCATGGCTGCGCGACGTCGGCCGCGTGCGCTACGAGGCGGTGACCGACCGCGAGGCGCTGGACGCCTTCCAGCTCCTCGCCCGTACCGAGGGCATCCTGCCAGCCCTGGAGCCGGCGCACGCGCTGGCCCAGGTGGTCAAGGAAGCGCCGAAGCTGCCGGACGACCACCTGATGGTGATGAACCTGTGCGGCCGGGGCGACAAGGACATCTTCTCCGTCGCCGAGGCCCTGGGAGTGACGCTGTGAGCACCGGAACCGTGGGCGCCGCCCGGATCGCGGCGCGCTTCGAGAAGCTGCGCGCCGAGGGGCGCGCCGGCCTCGTCGCCTTCATCACCGCGGGCGACCCCGACCACGACACCTGCCGCGCCCTGCTGGACGGCCTGCCCGCGGCGGGGGCCGACCTGATCGAGCTCGGCATGCCCTTCACCGACCCGATGGCCGACGGCCCGGCGATCCAGGCCGGCAGCCTGCGCGCGCTGAAGGCCGGCGCGCGCATGACCCGGACGCTCGACCTCGTGCGCGGCCTGCGTGCGCGCGACGCCGAGACGCCGGTGATCCTGATGGGCTACTACAACCCCATCCACAGCTACGGCGTCGCCCGCTTCCTCGACGACGCGCGCGCCGCCGGCGTCGACGGCCTGATCGTCGTCGACCTGCCGCCGGAGGAGGACGCCGAGCTGTGCCTGCCGGCGCTGGAAGCCGGGCTCAGCTTCGTCCGCCTCGCGACGCCGACGACGGACGACGCGCGGCTTCCGGCCGTGCTCGCCAACACCAGCGGCTTCGTCTACTACGTCTCGATCACCGGGATCACCGGCACCGCGTCCGCGTCCGACGCGGCCGTCGCGGACGCCGTCGCCCGGCTGCGCCGCCACACCCCGCTGCCGGTCGCGGTCGGCTTCGGCATCTCGACGCCCGAGCGCGCGGCGGCCGTCGCCCGCGTCGCCGACGCGGCGGTCGTCGGCTCGGCGATCGTGAACCGCGTCGCCGCCGGCCTCGACGCCGAGGGCAGGGCGAAGCCCGGCCTCGTCGGGGAGACGCTGGCCTTCGTCCGGCAGCTCGCCGACGCCGTCCGCACCGCGCGTCATCATCAGGAAGCCGCATCATGAACTGGCTGACCAACTTCGTCCGTCCGAAGATCCGCGCGCTTGTCTCCAAGAAGGAAGTGCCGGACAATCTGTGGCTGAAATGCGGGAACTGCGAGGCGATGATCTTCCATCGCGACCTCGAGGAGAACCTGCACGTCTGCCAACATTGCGGCTTCCACATGCGCATCGACCCGGTGCGCCGCCTGAAGATGCTGTTCGACGAGGGCGAGTACCAGGCGATCGAGCTGCCGAAGGTGGCGCCCGACCCGCTGCGCTTTCGCGACCAGAAGCGCTACACCGACCGCCTGAAGGAGGCGCAGGCCAAGACCGGCCGTTCCGACGCCCTCATCGTCGCGCACGGGCGCATGGGCGACATGCCGGTCGTCGTCGCCGCCTTCGACTTCACCTTCATGGGCGGCTCGATGGGCATCGCCGTCGGCGAGGGGCTGGTCGCCGCCGCGCGTCTCGCCGTGCTGCAGGACGCGCCGCTGATCGTCGTCCCGGCCTCGGGCGGCGCGCGCATGCAGGAGGGCATCCTGTCCCTGATGCAGATGCCGCGCAGCGTGATCGCGGCCGAGATGGTGAAGGAGGCGGGGCTGCCCTACGTCGTCGTCCTGACCGACCCGACGACCGGCGGCGTCACCGCCAGCTTCGCGATGCTGGGAGACGTCCACATCGCGGAGAAGGGGGCGCAGATCGGCTTCGCCGGGGCCCGCGTCATCGAGGACACGATCCGCGAGACCCTGCCCGAAGGCTTCCAGCGTGCCGAGTACCTGCTCGCCCACGGCATGGTCGACATGGTCGTGCACCGCAAGGAGCTGCGCCCGACGCTGATCCGGCTGCTCGACCTGCTGCGCCGGCCGCACCCGACGGCCGAGGTCCTGACCCTGCCGACCGCCGAGGCGGCCGGGGAGGAGCGGACGCTGCCGCCGGCGTCTCAGGGAGCGGCCCAGGAGGCGGTGAAGAGTGACACCGCCGAGACCGAGCGCTGAGCGCGTAGAGGCCGCCCTCGCGCGCCTCAAACGGCTCCACCCCTCCGTCATCGACCTGACGCTGGAGCGCGTCCACCGGCTGCTGGCGCGTCTCGGCCATCCCGAGCGCGCGCTGGCGCCGGTCGCGCACGTCGCCGGCACCAACGGCAAGGGCTCGACCGTCGCGTTCCTGCGCGCCTTCCTGGAGGCTGCGGGGCTGCGGGTCCATGTCTACACCTCGCCCCATCTCGTCCGCTTCAACGAGCGCATCCGGATCGCCGGCCGCATCGTCGGCGACGACGCGCTCGCCTCCCTGCTGGAGGAGTGCGAGACGGTCAATGCCGGCGAGCCGATCACCTTCTTCGAGATCACGACCTGCGCCGCCTTCCTCGCCTTCGCGCGCGAGCCGGCGG
Source organism: Arenibaculum sp. (assembly GCF_035998295.1). Classification (NCBI taxonomy): domain Bacteria; kingdom Pseudomonadati; phylum Pseudomonadota; class Alphaproteobacteria; order Rhodospirillales; family Azospirillaceae; genus Arenibaculum; species Arenibaculum sp. The sequence continues at coordinate 31,776 of NZ_DASYHS010000207.1, forward strand.
ACATCGTGCTGCTGGAGACCGGGCTCGGCGGCCGGCTGGACGCGACCAACGTCGTGGCGCGGCCGGCCGTCACCGCGATCACGCCGGTCTCGATGGACCACATGGACTATCTCGGCAGCACCCTCGATGAGATCGCGGCCGAGAAGGCCGGCATCCTGAAGCCCGGCGTGCCCTGCGTCCTGGCGCCCCAGGCGGCCGCGGCCGAGGCGGTCGTGATGGCGCGCGCCGCCGCCCTCGGGACCCCGCTGGACCGCTGCGGCGCCGACTGGCGCGTCGAGCTGCGCCGCAACGGCTTCGCGCTCGGGGACGGGGAGGGGACGCGCGCCTTCCCGATGCCCGCACTCGCCGGGCCCCACCAGCCCGTCAACGCCGCGGTCGCGATCCGCTGCCTCGCCCATCTGCCGGTCGCCGTGGACGAGGCGGCCGTCGTCCGCGGCCTCGCCGCGGTCGACTGGCCCGGCCGCCTGCAGCATCTCGCCTCCGGCCCGCTCGCGGCCCTGCTGCCGGAGGGCTGGCAGCTCTGGGCCGATGCCGGCCACAATCCCGACGCGGCCGGGCTGCTGGCCCGCACGCTCGGCCAGTGGCGGGACGGGCCGCCCTGGCGGCTGGTCGTCGGCATGCTGGCCGACCGCGAGCCGCGCGACTTCCTGGCGCCGCTGGCCGCCCATGTGAGCGACGTCGCCGCCGTCCCGGTGCCAGGCGAGCCGCGCTCGCGCCCGCCGGCCGGCTGCGCCGCCGCGGCCCGGGACCTCGGCCTGCCCGCGGTCGAGGCGCCGGGCGTCGCCGAGGCGCTCCGCTCCCTCGTCCTGTCGTCCCCGGCACCGGCCCGCATCCTGGTGACGGGCTCGCTGGCGCTGGTCGGCACGGTGTTGCGCGACAGCGGCGCCGTGATCTCGTGAGCGGCCTCGCGGACGGGGGCCCGGCTGCCTACCAGGAGGTGCTCGACGACCTGTTCCGCACCTTCCTCGCGGCCAAGCCCCTGCTGCGCGGCCGCCGCGACGCGGAGATCCGCGAGCCCCGGCTGCTGGTCGGCCTCGCGGACCGGTTCGGCCTCCTGCCGCCGCCGGAACGCACGATCCGGGTCACCGGCAGCAAGGGCAAGGGCTCGGTCGCCCGTTTCGCCGCCGCGATGATCGGCGCGGCGCGGCCGGGCGAACCGGTCGGGCTGCTGACCTCGCCGGAGGAGATCGACCATGTCGACCGCATCCGCGTCGACGGCGCGCCGATCCCGCGCGCCGACCTCGTGCGCCTCCATGCCTGGCTGAAGCCGGAACTCGCGGCGCTGGAGGCCGGCCTCGCCCCGGGGCGCTACCTGTCGCCCTCGGGGCAGTTCCTGCTGCTGGCGCTCGCCTGGTTCCGCGAGCGGGGCGTGCGCCACGTCGTGCTCGAGGGCGGGCGCGGCATGCTGCACGACGAGGTCGGCTGGGTCGCCTCGAAGGTCGGGGTCGTCACGACCATCCTGCGCGAGCATGTCGAGCATCTCGGCCCCACCCTCGACGACGTCGCGCGCGAGAAGCTGCACGTCGCGGCGCTGTCGGAGGTGACGGTGCTCGGCCCCGGCTGCGCGCGCTGGGTCGGCTCGCTGGCGCCGGCAGACGCCGTGCTCGTCCCGGCGCCGCCCCCATCGGCGGCGGCGCCGGGCTGGATCGCTCTCGACCGCGCGCTTGCCGCTACGGCGGTGGAGGCTTGTCTCGGTCCCGGTACGATCGTTCCGGCGGCGCTGCCCCTGCCCAACGTGCCGTCCTTCGGCCGGCTCGAGGCGGCCGGACGCCCGCTGTGGTACGAGGGGCTGATCGCGGCGGACAGCTTCGACGCGGCGTTCTGGGGCCCGGTGCTGGCGCGCGGGCCGGCGCTGGTGCTGGCGTCGCTGACCGACGACAAGGACGTGGACGGCGTCGACGCCGCCTTCGCGCGGCTCGGCGCGCCGCCGCTGCACGTCGTGCTCGCCGGCGAGCGCGGCTTCCTCGCCTATGGGCGCGCCCGCGCCGCGTTCGGCGGGCGCGTGGCCGGCCCGGTCGGCTACGACGACGGGCCGGCGCTGCGCGGCCTGGTCGCCGGGCTCCTGCGCGAGCACCGGGCGGAGCTGGCCGTCGCCGTCGGCACGCAGACCTTCCTGCGCCTGCTCAAGCAAGCGTTCGTTTCCTGACCGGAACGTCCTGGCGCATGGGCCGGCATACGGGCGGGGCACGGCTGACCCGCGAAATGGTTCGGGCTTCGGCGGCGGGCTTTGAGCGATAGTCGCGCCATGACCAGCATGACCACCGCCGCCCGCCCCGGAGTCCAGGCCGGACTTCCGAGCAGAGGCATCGCGTTGATTCTCGGCGCGGTGATCCTGTTCGTCGTGATGGACTCGCTCGGCAAGTATCTCGGGGCCCGGTATCCGATCTGGCAGGTGGTATGGGCGCGCTACGCCTTCCACATGCTGCTGATGGTGCCGCTGCTGGCGAGCGGGCGGGTGATCATGCGCCCGGCGCGGCCGGGGCTGCAGCTGTTCCGCTCGCTGATGCTGGTCTCGGTGACGTCCCTGTTCTACACGGCGCTGCAGTTCATGCCGCTGCCGGTGGCGAGCTCGATCGGCTTCCTGGCGCCGCTGCTGATGACGGCGCTGTCGATGCCGCTGCTGGGCGAGCGGGTCGGCCCGCGCCGCTGGGCCGCCGTCGTCGTCGGCTTCGCCGGCGTGCTGATCGTGATCCGACCGGGGCCGGACATGCATCCGGCGATGCTGCTGCCGCTGCTGATGGCGGTCTGCTATGCGCTGTACCAGATCTCGACCCGGGTGCTGAGCCGGAGCGACAACTCCCTGACCACGCTGTTCTGGACCGCGATCGGCGGGCTCGTGATTTCCAGCGCGATGCTGCCGTTCGGCAACTGGAAGACGCCGGACGCCGAGGGCTGGGTGATGCTGGTCTCGCTGGGCGTGATCGGCTGCGTGTCGCACATGATGCTGATCCGCGCCTACGCGCACGCGCCGGCCGCGGTGCTGGCGCCGTTCACCTACACGCAGCTCGTCTGGGCGTTCCCGGCGGGCTGGATCGTGTTCGGCGACGTCCCCGACGCATGGTCGCTGGTCGGCGGCGCCGTGATCGTCGCAAGCGGGCTGTATGTCTGGCACCGGGAGCGGGTGCGCGCGCGGGCCGCGCGCGAAGCAGCGGCGGTCTGATCCTCCCTCTGCGCGTCCGGCGCCGCCGCCCGTCCGCCTCCCCACGAATCGAGCCTGCGGCCGGTGAACCTCGGGGGCGATCCGGGCGCGACTGCAAACGCCCGCCAGCCGGTCCGACCGCGAGGCAGAACGTCAGTCGACCTCACCGGGGCCCGACTTCCAAGGAAAGCCAGGCGTAAATTCTCTCGATGGTTGAGCGTCGGTTGCCGGGACCGGAAACGGGCATGGGAGACTTCGAGAACTGGAGCCGGGGTTTCTAACGCTCTACCAGGCCTTGCAGTCGCGTGCGCCCGCTTTCCACCCGATGCGAAGCAGCCCGATCCGGCAGGAAATCCAACCGAAGGGAGTGGAAGGTATCCTTGACTCCCTTAATTGGAGATGAGATTGAACGCTATAACCTCTTATGCGTTCCGCTGCCTCCGGGGTGAGCTTTGGAAACGGTCCTGACCGCCGCACTGATCGCGTTCGCGGCATATCACTTCAAGTTCCGTGCGGAACTGCAGCGCAAGCGCGAAAACTCCGCCAGGTTCAGCACGAGGGACACTGCCAATCAGCTCCGTTTCGTCATGAACGCCGCCTTTCGCAAGAAAAGCGTGATGAGCCGGGCGGAATACCTCGTCTTCCGGACCATCGAGGGTCTGGTGAAGGCTTCGGGCAAGGGGCACCGGGTCTTCGCGCAGACCAGCCTCGGCGAGATCATCGGCACCGAAGACCGCAAGGCGTTCGAGTCCATCAACAGCAAGCGCATCGATATCCTGATCATCGATCCTTTCGGCCAGCCGGCGGTCGCCGTCGAATACCAGGGCGGCGGCCATTACCAGGGCGACGCCGCCGGGCGCGACGCGGTCAAGAAGGAAGCCTTGCGCAAGGCCGGGGTCGCGTATGTCGAGGTTCAGGACGGTGAAAGCGATGAGGGGGTCAGGCGCAAAGTGCTGGACGCCCTTGGGTGGAGCCATGCCGCCGCGGGGAGCACGAAGGCCGAGGCCGGATGAAGGCTGCGGCGCATTGCGTGGCGCGGGCTGCGGTCCCGCCCTCGCCGCGGACATGAATCGGCCCGGCCCCCGAAGGGGCCGGGCCGTTCGTTTCGGTGCCGGTCGGACCTCGTCAGAGCGAGGATTCGACCCACTGCTGCAACTGGGTCTTCGGCAGCGCGCCGATCTTGGTCGCCGCCACCTTGCCGTCCTTGAACAGCATCAGCGTCGGGATGCCGCGCACGCCGTACTGCGCCGGGGTGTTCGGGTTCTCGTCGACGTTGAGCTTGACGACGGTCAGCCGGCCCTGCAGGTCGTTCGCGATGTCCTCCAGGGCGGGGGCGATCATGCGGCACGGGCCGCACCACTCCGCCCAGAAATCCACCAGGACCGGCTGCTGGGAGTCCAGCACGTCGGACTTGAAGGTGGCGTCGGTGATTTTCGTGGTGCTCATGGTGTCCCTTGTCTCCGGTGAACGGGCCGGCTTCGGCCGGTGCCGTGGAGCTGCCTAGGCTGCCTGCGTTGCGGTTCGCTCGAATGTAAGGGCACCACCCACCCCGGTCAAGTCGCCCACTCTCCTTATAGTAGCAGAAATTACTTCTGCTTATCGTCTCGGTGCTTCTTCGCCGACTTCCTGTCCTCTTCGACCTCGCGGCCCAGCTCGTCGACGGCCTTCGGGTCGATCCCGCGGGCCTCGTCGAGTTTCTTCTCGCCCTTCTTGCGGTCGCCCGAGACCATGTCGTCGAGCGCCTCCTCGGCGAGGTCGTGCGCCTTGTCGTGCTTGTCCTCGGCCATAGCCGTATCCTTTCCTGGCTGGTTCCCTGCAGCGAAAACCGGGACGTGGTTGCGAGGTTCCTGTGCCGCCGCCGCAAATTCGCCCGCGCGTCCGGGATGAAAGCCCCGCGTCGCGCGTTCTCACGGTGCGGGTTCCTTCTGCCGCCGGGACCCGCCGGCCGCGGCACCCGGGGGGGACGAATGCCGCGGCCGTCCCGGCGGTAATCGGGAAACGGACATGGACCAGAACGAGCGCCGCATCATCGACGACCTGTTCGGCAAGCTGCGCCAAGCCGAGGGCCAGGGCGGCCCGCGCGACTCCGAAGCCGAGCGCCACATCGCCGAGCGCCTGTCGGCCCAGCCGGCGGCGCCCTACTACATGACGCAGGCGATCGTGATCCAGGAGCAGGCCCTGGCCGCGGCCCAGGACCGCATCCAGGAGCTGGAGGGCGAGCTGCGCAGCCGCCCCGCCGGCGGCGGCTTCCTCGCCGGGCTGTTCGGCGGCGGCAGGCCGGACCCCGCCCGCCAGCCCGCACCCCCGCCCGCCGCCGCGTCCGGCCGGCGGCACGACCTCGCGGCAAGCCAGCCGTCCGGGCCCTGGGGCCGGCCGGGCGGCGGCAGCTTCCTCGGCGGCGCGCTGCAGACGGCGATGGCGGTGGCCGGCGGCGTGGTCGTCGGCAACATGATCGCCGGGCTGCTGGCCCCCAAGCCTGCCGTCGCCGCCGAGCCGGAGCCCGATCCCGCCGAGGACGTGGCCGCCGAGGATACCGCTGAAGAGCCGGGAGAAGAGGCCGCCGGCGACTGGGGCGACTTCGGCGACGAGGAGTTCTGACCCCGTCCCGCCCTACCGGTGCGCCCCGACGCCGACCTGCGCGCACATCGAGAACAGCGGGCAGGTCGAGCAGCGTGGGCGCACGCCCGTGCACACCGCCTTGCCGAAGGGGACGAGGCGCTCGTTGATCTCGATCCAGTAGCGTTGCGGCAGCTTGGCCGCCAGCGCGTCCATGGTCCGCTCCGGCGTCGCCGTCGCGACGTAGCCCCAGCGGTTGGCGACCCGGTGGACGTGGACGTCGACCGCGATCGCCGGCCGGTCGAACCCGACCGCGAGCGTGAGGGCGGCGATCTTGGGGCCGACGCCCCGGAACGCCGTCAGCCCCTCCATCGTGTCCGGCACGGCGCCGTCGTGGCGCTCCAGTATCTCGCGCGCGATGCGCCTGAGGTCGCGGGCCTTCGGCTCGGGGAAGGTGGCCCCGTCCAGCAGCAAGGCCAGCCGGTCCTCGTCGAGCGCCGAGATCGCGTCCGGCGTCGCCGCGACGTCGAACAGGCGCTCGCACACCACCGTCGTCGTCTCGTCGCGCGTGCGCGCCGAGATCAGCGCGCCGACCAGCTGCTCGAACGGCGAGGCATGCCCGCGGTCGCGCAGCTCGAACATCGCCGCCTTCGGCAGGCCGGCGGTCGCGATGCGCAGCCGGCGGAACGCCTCGTCGACGTCGAAGGGGGCCTTCGCTTCCATGCCGGCGCCAACAGCCGGCGCGCGCCCGCGGTCGCGCGCATCTCCAACTTTCATTTGATTCGGCTGCCGAACGCGACCATGTTCCGCCGACGGCCACGAGGCCGGTTCCGGGATCGGACCTGACCCAGGTGCCCCTGCGCGTTCGCGACACGGTCATGAAGCTGCTGGCGGTGCTGTTCGCGGTCCTGACCGCGTCGGCGTCGCTTTCGGTCGTGCCCCACCGGGGCCCGCTCCCGGCGCCCTCCGGCGCGCTGGAGGGCGGCTACGCCCAGTGGGCGGCGGGCGGGTTCCTGCACGCCCTGCATCCGGCACCCCTCGTCCAGGAAAAGAAGCACCCGCCGCGCGCGGACGGCCCGGACGAGCTTGCCGCCGATGCCGCGCCCGCCGCCCACGCCGCGCTGGCCGCCGGCCGGCAGCCGGACTCGGGCGCACCGCCTCCGGCGCGGGGGCGTGCCGGACCCCGTTTCCCGACCGGGCCGCCGTTCGCCTGAGACGATTCCTTCTCCAGCGAACGCAACCCCATCGGGACATCCGCCATGACGACCCCCCGCGACCCGGCGCGCCGCCCGCGGCTCGAAGCCGTGCTCGGCGCCCTCAGCGCCACGTTCTTCCTTCTCGTGACCCTGCTGCCCATCCCCCTCGGCCTGGTCTGGGTCTGCGCCGACTATGCCGGCCTGCCGGACGTCGTGCGCGACGGCCTGCCGATCCCCGTCGCCGCCGCCGGCCTCGTCGCCGCCTTCCGCTTCCTGCGCCAGGGCATCGCGCTCGAAGCCGAGCGCCTGTACCAGTAGGAGAAAATCCCCCTTCCGTGCAACGGGAGGGGGTGGGCCCCGCCGCTAGGGCGCCCAGCGGTCCAGCAGCGCCGGGCTCAGCGGCATCAGTCGCGGCCCGTCGGTCCACAGCAGCAGGCAGTGGACCGGCCGGCCCGGGTAGATCAGCGCCAGCGCGGCGCGATACGCCGCCATCTGCTGGAGATAGACCGGCGAGACGTCCTCCTCCCGGAGCGGAGGGGGACGGTTCGTCTTGTAGTCGACGACCCACACGCCGTCCCCGTCGACCAGCAGCCGGTCGATCTGGCCGGACAGCACCCGGTCGGGCGCCACGACGCCGACCACCGGCACCTCCGCCCGGCTGCCCGGCCCGAACAGCCGGGCGAAGCGGGCGTCCTCCAGCACTGCGACCGTCTCGCGCGCGATCTCGTCCCGCAGTTCCGCCGTCAGCCCGTGCGCGGGGCGCGCCAGCCAGGTGCGCGCGGCCTCCGCGCGGCTCTCCGGCGCCAGTTCGGGCAACGTCTGCAGCAGCCGGTGGACCAGCGTCCCGCGCAGGAACCGCGCCCCGTCCCCGGGGCCGAGCGGCGAGCGCACGGCCGGTTCCGGCTGGTCCGGGCGCGACGGCGTCAGTGGGCGCGACGGCCGCGGCTCCTCGGGCGGCGGCTGGTGCGCCCAGGCCGGCAGCCGGTGGTGCGCCCGTTCGCGCGCGACGCCCATGCCGTCGGCGCGCGACGGCACGGTCTGGTGCCCCTTCAGCCGCCAGCCCGGCCCCCGCCAGCCCTGGGGGCTGCGGTCGGTGAAGTCGAACTCGACCGGCTCGGCCGATTCCTCCATCGCCGCTTCGGCCAGCCGGTACCAGCAGGCCGCGCCGGGGGCGCGCCGCCCCTGCCAGCCGCAGATGTAGAGGCGGTCCTCCGACCGGGTCAGCGCGACGTACAGCAGGCGGCGGTATTCCTGGTCGCGCCGCCGGTCGGCCCGTGCGCGCGCCTCGGCGCAGCTCCTGTCCTCCGAGGTCCGGCGCGGCGCGAACAGCGGCACGTCCAGCTCCCCGTCCGGCCACAGGACGCGCGGTCCCTGGGTCGGCACGCCCATGGTGTCGGGCAGGAACACGACCGGCGCCTGCAGGCCCTTGGAGCCGTGGACGGTCATGATCCTGAGCCGCCCGCCGTCCTCGCCGTCGTCCTGCTCCAGCTCGCGCTTGATCTCGGCGTCGCTGGTCTCCAGCCAGTGCTGGAAGCCCTGCAGCGACGGCGGATGGCCGCGCTCGTAGGCGAGGCAGGCGGACAGGAACTCGTCCAGCGGGTCCTCGGCGTCGGGGCCGAGGCGCGAGAGGATCGCGCGCCTTCCGCTGCCGCCGACGCCGGGATCGGCGGGGCAGGGCGCGCTCAGCACGCCGGCGAACAGCTCGAACGGGCGCACGAAGTCGGTCTCGGCCAGGCGCGCGGCCAGCCAGTCGTGGGCGGCGCGCCAGATCCCCGCGAACAGCGTGCCGTCGGCCTCCGCCCGCGCCGAGAGCGCCTGCCAAAGCGAGCCGCGGCGGTTCCAGGCGATCTCGAACAGCTGCTCCTCCGACAGGCCGATCAGCGGCCCCTTCAGCACGGTGGCGAGCGTCAGGTCGTCGTCTGGCAGCAGCAGGAAGTTGCCGAGCGCCAGCAGGTCCATGACGCTGATCTGGCTGGTCAGCACCATGCGGTCGACGCCGGCCACCGGCACGCCGCGTTCCTTGCAGGCGCGCACCAGCTCCTCGACGAAGCCGGTACGCCGGCGCACCAGGACCATGACGTCGCCGGGCTGCACCGGCCGGCCGCGCGCCTCCAGCCGTTCGCCGCGATCCAGCCAGCCGCGCACCGTCGCCGCGATAACGGCGGCCAGCCGGGCCGACGGCGCGTCGGCGCGCTCGCGCGCCAGCGGCGGCGCCCAGGGCTCGGGGTCGGGGCGTTCCTCCGGCACGACCGGCGGCCACAGCTCGACCAGCCCGGCATGGCCGCGCCGGAACGGCACGTGGCGGATCACGGTCGAGGCTTCGAAGGCGACGCCGTCGCGCGCGGCCTCCATCCGGAATACGCCGTCCACCACCTCCAGCACCGTGGCGGTGGAGCGGAACGAGATCTCCAGGTCGACGCGCGACCACAGCGCCTGCGCCTCGGCGACGTGGCGGCCGAAATGGTCGCGCATGCGCGCGAATTCCGCCGGGTCGGCGCGCTGGAAGCTGTAGATGGACTGCTTCTCGTCGCCGACCGCGAACAGGGTGCGCGTGACGTCGCGCGCCCCGGCGCCGGCGAAGAACTCCTCGGCGATCGCGGCCACGACCTGCCACTGGTCGGGGTTGGTGTCCTGTGCCTCGTCGATCAGCAGGTGGTCGAGCCCGCCGTCGAGCTTGAACAGCACCCAGGGTGCGCCGGGATCGCGCAGCAGGTCCAGCGCGCGCAGGATCAGGTCGTCGTAGTCGAGCCGGGCGCGCCCGCCCTTCAGATCCCCATAGCGATCGAGCAGCGCGTCGGCGAGGCGCAGCAGCGCCGCCGTCCCCGCGGCGACGCCGGCCGCGCGCACGCGCTCGGTCGCCTCGACGAGCCGTGCCGCCTCGCGCTCCAGCGCCTCGGCCGCCGCGGGCAGGCCGGCGGCGGCCTTCTTGGTGATCAGCGTCTTGCGAGGCTGGCCCTCGGCGGTCAGGAACAGGCGGGCGAAGGTCTGGAAGGTGACGGCGCGCCGGTCGGCCGTCTCCAGCCAGGCGCGGATCGCGGTCGCGCGCTCGCGGTCGGCGTCGCTGCCGCCGTCCAGCGCGGTGCAGGCGTCGCGCAGCCCCGGCCCGTCGAAGGCGTCGTCGCGGCAGATCTCCTCCAGCACGCCGGCGTCGTCGGTGCCCGGCGGCACGCCGAGATGGGCGTACACGGCGGCGATGGTGCCCTCCAGCCCGCCATGGCGTTCCAGGATGCGGCGGATGCGCCCGCGCTCGGAGGCGAGCATGCGCAGGATCTCGGCGAAGTCGTCCTGGCCGACGTCGCGGGTGAGGCGCCGCAGCGCATGGCCGAGCGCGGTGTCGGGCGCGGCGCGCGCGCCGCGCAGCACGCCGTCGCGCGCCTCGGCCAGCAGCTCTTCCGCCGTGCGGTCGTCCATCACCTCGAAATGCGGCGGCAGGCGCGCTTCCAGCGGGAAGCGGCGCAGCAGCGACTGGCAGAAGGCGTGGATGGTCTGGATCTTCATGCCGCCGGGGCAGTCGACGACCTGGGCGAACAGGCGGCGCGCGGTCGTGCGCGTCGCGGCGTCGGGGCGCTCGCCGCACAGGTCGAACAGCCGGTCCTCCAGGTCCGCGTCCTCGGCGGTGGCCCAGCGCGCGAGCGTGGCGTTGATGCGGTTCGCCATCTCGGCGGCGGCCGCCTTGGTGAAGGTGAGGCACAGGATGCGGTGCGGCGGCGTGCCCGACAGCATCAGGCGCAGCACGCGGTCGGTCAGCACCTTGGTCTTGCCGGTGCCGGCCGACGCCCCGACCCAGACCGAGCATTCGGGATCGGAAGCCGAGCGCTGCTTCACGTTGGGATCGATCGGGACGACGCGGTCGGCGAGGATCATCGGGCTGCCCGGCTGCGGATACCCCCTTGTACCGGAGCGGGCGGGGGAGGGGGAAGGGCGTTGGCCATGCTCCCCGTGGGCACGTGCGGCGGTGTGCTATATGCGTGGGATTGATGGCCGCGAAGCAAGCCGGCGGTATCCTGATCGATGAAGCGACGCTCCTTCCTGCTTTCATGCCTCGGGCTCGTCATGGCCGGGAGCGTGCCGTTGGCCTGGCGCGCCTATCCGGCGCCCGAAACGGCCATACTGCCGCCGGGCGTCCAGGCCGACCGGATCGTGGTTCGGAAAGCCCGGCGGGAAATGACGCTCTGGCGAGGTGGAGAGCCGTTCAAGACCTATGAGGTGGCCCTGGGGCAGGGTGAGCCGGGACCCAAGCGGCGCGAAGGCGACAACAGAACGCCGGAAGGGATCTACCGCATCAGCGGACGCAATCCGAACAGTGCCTATCACCTCTCGCTGCGCATCAGCTATCCTGAACCTCGCGACGTCGCAGCGGCGCAGGCCCGTGGAGAGCCGCCGGGGAGCGACATCATGATCCACGGCATTCGCAACGGGTTCGGCTGGCTCGGTACCCTGCACCGGCAGTTGGACTGGACCGCCGGATGCATCGCCGTGACCAACGCCGAGATCGAGGAGATCTGGCGGGCGGTCCCGGACGGAACGCCCATCGAGATCCTGCCATGACCGGCCCGAAGGCTCTCCTCCCGGGGGAGGGGCAATGGATGAAAAGCCTCCATCCAGGACCGTGCACAGATCAAGCCGCATCCAGCGCGGCTACGACTGCCTCGGGGTTCCGCTCGATCACCGTGAGGTAGGCTTGGGACGCTGCATCGGGCACGCGCCGTCCCTGCTCCCAGTCGCGGACGGTCGCGAGCGGAATGCGAAACCGCTCCGCGAAAGCCGCTTGCGACAGTCCGAGCCGGCCGCGGATGTTCCGGATGCGGCCGGCGACCGCGAGGCGATCCATTTCCGCATCGGTGAGGATCGGTGCGGCGTCCGGGTTCTCTGCGACCTGACGGGCAATATCGTCGTCGGTCATGGCGTCGACGACCTTCCAATCGACTTCGCGGAGAGCCTTCTCGGCATCTTCCCTGGTCATCTTCACCGTAGCCATCTGCGCTGCTCCCTGGCGTTGGCCTTACGGACGGAGATGAGGCGGTAGGCGTCGCCTCTCATCGTGTAGACGCAGGCGAAGAGGCGTCCGGCAACCAAGCCGTAGGCGACCCGTCGGCTTTCGCTGTACTCGCGAGCGTCAGGGATATCGGCGACACAATGCTCCAGGACCATCTGACCGAGGGCGAGCGACACCCCGTGCTTGCTCCGATTGGCCTGATCCTTGGCCGTGTCGAATTCGATATCCATGAAGGAAAAATACGGCAATGCCGTATGGCGCGCAAGAAGGAAGCGGCAGAAGGCGACCGGCCCGCGCTTGCTCCTGCGCGACGCGCTCGTCCGTGCGCGCAGGGTCAGTCCAGCGTGCGGACGGTGCCGTCCGCAAGGCGGAACTCGGCATCGAGGCCGGGAGCCCCATCGGTTCGGGTCACGTCGACCAGGCCTTCGCCGCCGAGCGCCGACAGGCAGGCGGTAATGCGCTCGGGCTTCGGATGGCCGACCCTCAGGCGCACCAAGCGGATGCCGAGGTCGGTCATGGAGGCTGAGGGGTGCGGACCGTCCGGCCAGCGTATCAGGATGGGCAGCGCTCCTTCTCCAGGGATCGCGCCGTCGTCCCGGACCGCGATGCGCCAATGCAGGTCGTCCCGCCGCACCTCCACCGGCCGCCCCAGATCCTCCGGGCAGCGCCGAAGGCTCGCCTCCAGCTCCGTCGTGCCCGCGACCCATGCGATCAGCCCCGGGCGCCGCTGCAGGCGGGCGGCCATCGCCGGGTCGTCGAGCGCGAACCACCGCCGCCTTCCAGGCGGCCCGGCGTCCGGGTCGACGGCGATGATCTCCAGGAACACGCCCTCGCCGACCCGCATCAGCCTGTTGTGCGTCCCCATCGACGGATGCTTTCCGCCCGCGGGCATCTCTACTCCCAGGACGTCCCGGACGTACTCGACGCCCTGCTCCAGCGTCAGGGCCCCGACGACGAGGTGGTCCATGACCAATCGAATACCGGACATCTCTCCCTCCGTACCGCGCCTTGATCGGCCTCGGGACGAAGCCTACAGCCCCAGGCGAGCTAAAGGTGTTTGGAGTTGAGCGCGATAACCCTCGTCCGTAAAATGTGTTTTCATGAAGCTGGATCAAACCGATAGAAAGATTTTAAGGGAACTCCAGGAGGACGCCTCCCTCAGCCTCGGCGAGCTTGCGGGCCGTGTCGGCCTGTCGCAGATGCCGGTATGGCGCAGGGTCAGGAGGATGGAGGACGAGGGCGTCATCAGGAAGCGGGTGGCGCTGGTCTCGCCCCACGCGGTGAATGCCAGGGTCACGGCGTTCGTGATGCTGAAGACCAGTCATCACGACGCGGACTGGTTCGAGCGGTTCTCGGACGCGGTCGCGGCCATGCCGGAGGTCATGGAATTCCATCGCCTGTCGGGTTCCGTCGACTTTCTGCTCCGCGTCGCGCTCCCCGATCTCGACGGCTACAGGGATTTCTACAGGCGCCTGATCGGGGCGGTGGACTTCGTCGACGTCTCCACCGCCTTCGCCTTCGAGACCCTCAAGCAGACCACGGCCCTGCCTCTCGATTTCGTCCAGGACCCCTGAGGCCGCGGGCCGGGGCGACCGCGCGCTCACTCCCCGCCGTCGCCCCCGCCCGTAGCCCATTCCTGCACCCGCGCCAGATGCGCATAGTCGCTGTAGCGCGGTGCGCGGTCCGGGCGCGGCAGCGCGCGGTAGGGGGTCGCCGGGTCGTCGAAGGCGCGGATCAGCGCCAGCAGCCCGTCCCGCGCCTCGGCGACGAGGCGCGCCACGTCCGATCCCTCGATCGGGATCTCCTGGCCGGCCGGCTCGCCTCCGGTCAGCTTCCAGAACGCCAGCTCCGTCACCGGGCGCGGCTCCAGCCCCTCGAAGGCGCCGGCCGCGGCCATCGCCGCTTCCAGCGGCAGCTGCGGCGCGAAGCCCAGTGCGATCTCGCCCGCGCCCGGCGGGCTGCCGGTCTTGTAGTCGAGGATCGCGAGGCTGCCGTCCGGCAGCAGGTCCAGCCGGTCCGCGGTGCCGGTCAGCGTGAACGGCCCCGCCGGCCCGTCGAGGACGAGGGTGCCCTTCGCCTCCGTCGCCAGCGTGCGGATCGTCGCCCGCCGCTCGGTCTCGCGCGCGACGAACCAGTCCGCGATCCGCTCGAACCGCGGCCACCAGAACGCCCACACGTCCGGCCGGGCGAGGTGGTCGCCGAACGCCCGCTCGCCCTCGGCCTTCAGGCGCTCGGCCGCATCCGCCGGCAGCGCGCCCGGATGCGCGCGCAGGAACGCGTCCAGCGCGGCATGGATGAACTGCCCGCGCTCCGCCGCCCCCGGGTCGGCCGCGATCGGGTCGAGGGCGGACAGCCGCAGCACGTGGCGCGCATAGACCGCGTAGGGGTCGCGCATCCAGGTCTCGACCTGCGTCACCGACAGCTTGCGCGGCCGGGCGCGCACCGGCGGGCGCGGTTCCGGCGGGGCCGCCGGGCGCACCGCGCCGGGCCGGTCCAACTCGGCCGCCCAGGCGAGCCAGCGCGCGCCCTCGCCGCCGATGCGGTCGTCGAGGCCGAGGCGGGCCAGCACCGTGTCCAGCCGCAGCAGCCAGCGCGACGGCACTGTCGGCGTCCCGTCCACCCGTTCCGACCGGGTCAGCACGACCTCGTCGGCATGGGAGAGCTGGGCGAAGTCGTGCGCCGACAGCCCGATCCGCCGCTCCGGCGTCGGCAGGCCGAGCGACTTGCGCATCGGGCGCGACAGCCACGGATCGGCACCGGGGTCCGGCGGCCAGGTCCCCTCGTTCAGCCCGCCCAGGATCACAAGGTCGGGCCGCTGCAGCCGCGCCTCCAGCAGGCCGAGGATCGCGAGCCGCGGATGCCGGCCGTAGCGCGGCCGCACCGCCGGTGCCGCCGCCAGCAGCGCTTCGAACAGGCGCACGTAGCCGGACCCCGTCAGCGGCGGGAAATCGGCCGCCGCGCGCAGCAGCTCGTTCAGGAACCGCGCCGCCGCCTCGCCGTCCTCGTGCCGCCACAGCCGCTCCGGCCCGATCTCCCGGTTGGATGCCGCCAGCGCCTCGGCCAGCTCGCCATGCAGCGCCAGCCACTGCGCGAGGGGACGGGGCTCCGGTGCCGCCAGGGCGTCCAGCCATGGCTGCATCAGCGTGCCGAGAGGCTCCAGCCAAGCCGCCAGCCCTTCCGGTGCGCGCTCCGCCCCCGCCAGCGCCGCTTCGATGCCGGGGAAGCCCGGCCCCGGCCGAGGGCCGCGCAGCACCGCCAGCTCCAGCCGGCGCGCCATCGCGCGGAACGCGGCCGGGTCGCGCCCGGCGGAGGTGAGGGGGTGCTTCAGCAGCTCCAGCAGCCGCACCGGTTCCGCCTGCCGGAAGCCGCAATCCGCGACGAGGCGCAGGAAGGTGCCGGCGGCGGTGTCGCGCAGCGGGCGGCCGCCCGAATCGTCGATCGCGATGCCCCAGCGGCCGAGCGCAGTCGCGACCCGGCGCGCCAGATTGCGGTCCGGCGTCACCAGCGCCGCCGTCCGGCCCGGCGTCTCCAGCGCCTCGCGCAGCATCAGCGCGATCGCGCCCGCCTCCTCGCGAGGGCCGGGGCAGTCGATCCGGGTGACGCCGGCCAGCGCCGCCTCGTCGATGTCCGCGAGGTCGCGCCACGCCTCGGTCGTCGCCGCCGGGCGCAGCGCCTCGGCGATCAGGCGCGTGCGCGCGGCGCGGGGCCGGCTGGCCCGGGACTGGCCGGCATGCACGTCCTCCCAGGGCCGGACGTCCTCGCGCCGCGCGCCCAGGGACTTGAGCAGGCAGGACAGCTCGTATTGCGGATGCGCCTCGTCCAGCGCCTCCCAGCTCCGCTCGTCCATGTCGCGGTCGAGGCCCGGCAGCACCACCATGCCCCGGGGCAGCGCCGCAACCACCGACAGCAGGCCGGCGGCCGCCGCGCTGACATGGGTGTGGCCGGCGGCGATCACCGGCCCCGCCGGCGGGCGTTCGCGCCACAGCGCCGCCTGCGCCTCCAGCATGGCGCGGCTGCGTGTCGCCGCGTCCACCGCCCCCTCGGCCGCCTCGATCAGCGGCCACACCTCGCGCAGGATCTTCAGGAAGTCGAGCGTGATCTGCCAGTGCCTGGCGTGGTCCTCGGGCACGATGCCGTCCAGGCGCTCCGCGCCGACGCCCTCGGCGATCATCTGGTCGCGCAGCCGGCACAGCTCGACCGACAGGCGCGCCGCCTGGTCGGGCGCCTCGGTCGCGCCCGACCGCAGGATCGCCTGCGCCAGGAGGAGCTGGCGGCGCACCTCGTCCATCGCCGGCGGCAGCTCCAGCCCTTCCGCCAGGCCCGGCAGGTCGGCGAGGCCGAGCGACAGCTCGTCGGCGTCCAGGTCGCCGATCGGGCTCATCCTCGGCAGCAGCTGCGGGCTCCCGCGCGAGATGCGCAGGAACGCCTCGCGCAAGGTCCGGCAGGCCCTGCGGTTGGGCAGCAGCACCGTGCACCCCGCCAGCGCCAGCGGGTCGTGGCCGATCCGCTCCAGGATGCCCGCCGCCAGCGCGTCCACGAAGGGCAGCGCCGGCGCGATCGTGTACAGGCCCGGGATCAGCTCTCCGCGCATGGGCGCACGTAGTCCATCCGGACCTCGACCTCGGGGATCGCGTCGGGCGTGCCGACATGGAACCACAGCCCGTCGTGCCGCACGCCGTACAGGCGCTCGCGCGCCAGCGCGCGGTCCCAGACGAGGTTGTTGGAGAACGGGCCGTCCGGCATGTCGGCATAGGCGGCGGCCGTCGTCACCTGGACCCCGGCGAACACGAACGGCGCCAGCAGGCCGGCGGGGCGGCGATGCACCTTGCCGTCCGGGTCCATGCGGAAGTCGCCCGGCCCCTCGAACCCGACCGCCGCGACCGTGGGGTGCAGCAGCAGCAGCACGTCCATCCGCGCCGGGTCCCAGGCGCGCGCCAGCCGGTCGAGCGCGCGGCTCGGCCCGTCCAGCCACAGCGCGTCGGAGTTCACGGTGACGAAGGGCCCGTCGCCGAGATGGGGCAGCGCCCTGCGCACGCCGCCGCCGGTCTCCAGCAGCTCCGGCTCGGGCGACAGGACCGTGCGCGGGCTCGCGCGCTCCGCGAGGTGCCGCTCGATCATCTCCGGCTTGTAATGCGTGTTGACGACGACGGTCCCGATCCCGGCCTCCTCGAGCCGGTCGAGCGCGTGGTCGAGCAGGGTGCGGCCCGCCACCCGCACCAGCGGCTTCGGCCGCTCCAGGGTCAGCGGCCTCATGCGCAGGCCGAGGCCGGCGGCGAGGATCATGGCATGCGTGAAGGCAGGGGTGCAGGTGGTCATGTCGTCATCGTGGGGCAAAGAGAGGGGCCCGGAGGCCGGGCGGAAGGTGCAGGTCGAACCACGCCCGGACCGGCGCCAGCGCCGGGTGGCGCAGGCTCGCCTCGATCTGCCGCCACACCCGCGGCAGGTGATCGAGATAGCCGGGCTTGCCCGCGCGCGACCACAGCCGGACGAAGACGGCGGCGATGCGCGCGTGCCGCACCGCGCCGACCACGGCCATGGCATGGCGGAAGCCCGTCGGGTCCAGGTCCGGAAAGGCGCGCAGATAGCGTGCGGTCATCGCTTCGGCCAGGTCCGGCGGGACGTCGCGCCGCGCATCCTCGAGGAGGGAGACGAGATCGTAGCATACCGGCCCGATCCCGGCGTCCTGGAAATCGAGCAGCCCGCACGCCGCCACTCCCGGCCGGCCGGGCAGCAGCATCAGGTTGCAGGCGAAGAAGTCCCGGTGCAGCAGCGAGGCGGGCAGGGGCGGCACGCCGGACAGCACCTCGCGCCACGCCCGCTCCAGCCCCGGCCGCTCGCGCTGCGCCGCGTCGTGCCCCAGGGCTTCGGGCAGCCACACGTCCGCGAACAGCATCACCTGGTCGAGGAAGCGCGCCGCGTCGTAGACCGGCAGCCCGGCTGTGTCGCGGGCGGCATCGAAGCGGCGGTGCAATTCGGCCAGCGTGTCGACGGCCAGCGCGAACAGCGGCTCGGGCACGGCCCCGCGGTCGAGCAGTGCCGCGAACACGTCGTCGCCGAAATCCTCCATCAGCACCAGCCCCGCGGCCGGGTCGGCCGCGAGGATGTCGGGCGCGCTCAAGCCGGTGGCGCGCAGCAGCCCGGCGACCCGCAGGAAGGGTGGCACGTCGGCCGCCGGCGGGGCGCTGTCCATCAGCACGGCGCTGCGCCCGCCCAAGTCCAGCCGCAGGTACCGGCGGCCCGACGCGTCGCCGGCCAGCAGGCTGAGCCCGGCACCTGCCCAGCCGGCCTCGTCCAGGAACCGCTCGACCGCCTGCGCGCGGCCACTCATGCCGGCGCCACCGCGTCCAGGCGCGCGGCCCAGCTTCCCGTCCCGGCGAGCGTCGCGCGCCGCCGCTCGCCGCCCAGGATCTCGAGGCCGAGGTCGAGCCGCTCGGCCGGCAGCATCGGGCCGAGGCGGTCCGGCCATTCCACCAGGCAGACCCCCTCGCGCGCCTCGTCCCAGCCCAGCTCCACCACCTCCCACGGATCGGACAGGCGGTAGAGGTCGAAGTGCCAGATCTGGGCGACCGGCGCGTCGTAGACCTGGACCAGCGTGAAGGTCGGGCTCGGCACCTCCTCGTCCTCGCCGGCCAGCGCCTGGATCACCGCGCGCGCGAACGCGGTCTTGCCCGCGCCGAGGTCGCCGGCCAGCGCCACCACGTCCGACGGGCGCAGCTGCCCGGCGAGGCCGCGGGCGAGTGCCTGCGTGGCCTCCTCGTCGGGAAGCTCGAAGACCCGTTGCGCGGCGTCGGCAGGCATCGCGAAGCTCCGGGGTTGATTGCCCGGGGAAAACCGGACATGAACATGGGAGACGCTGTCCCCTCTTGGCCCTTTCCTAGCTGTTCCGGAGTCGTCATGTCGAGTGCTGTGGAGCGAACCGACGTCGCCATCATCGGTGCCGGCCCGGTCGGCCTGTTCGCCATCTTCGAATGCGGCATGCTGAAGATGCGCTGCCACGTCGTCGACGCGCTGGACATGATCGGCGGCCAGTGCTCCGCCCTCTATCCGGAGAAGCCGATCTACGACATCCCCGCCCATCCCTCGATCGACGCCGCCGACCTGATCGAGCGGCTGGGCGAGCAGGCGGCCCCCTTCGACCCGGTGTTCCACCTCGGCCAGCAGGTCACGGCGCTGACCCCCGCCGAGGGCGGGCGCTGGCTGGTCGAGACCTCGGCCGGCCGGCGGATCGACGCGCGCGCGGTGATCGTCGCGGCCGGCGTCGGCGCCTTCGGCCCGAACCGCCCGCCGCTCGACGGGCTGGAGCGGTACGAGGGCCGCTCCGTCCACTACCTGGTGCGCCGCCGGCAGGACTTCGCGGGCAAGCGGGTGGTGATCGCGGGCGGCGGCGACTCGGCCGTGGACTGGGCGATCAGCCTGGCCGAGGTCGCGTCCCGGATCATGGTCGTCCACCGCCGGCCCAAGTTCCGCGCGGCACCCGAGAGCGTGTCGCGCATGGACCAGCTCGTGCGCGACGGCCGGATCGAGATGGTCGTCCCCTACCAGCTCTCCGGCCTGGAGGGGCGCGACGGCGACCTGACCGGCGTGCGCGTCGCGACGCTGGAGGGCGAGGAGCGGGTGCTGGAGGCGGACGTGCTGCTGCCCTTCTTCGGCCTGTCGATGAACCTCGGCCCGATCGCGGAATGGGGCCTGGGCCTGGACCGCAGCCATATCGTGGTCGATCCCTCGACCTGCGCCACCAGCGCCCCCGGCGTGTTCGCGGTCGGCGACGTCGCGACCTATCCGCGCAAGCTGAAGCTGATCCTGACCGGCTTCGCCGAGGCGGCCCAGGCCGCGCACGCGATCCATCCGCTCGTCCACCCGGACGAGGTCCTGCATTTCGAGTACTCGACGACCAAGGGCGTGCCCGGCGCCTGAGGCCCGTCCTCTCCAAATCGTCCTCGTGCGCGACCGGCTTTCGGAGTAGTCTCCGGCCCATGGGCGAGGACGGGACCGGCGGTCCGGGCAAGGGCACAGGCAGGGGCGGGCGCGGCGGCTTCAGGGCGGTCGCGCTGGCGCTCGTCCTGTCGCTGCTGATGTCGTTCCTCGGCACGACCGTCGAGGCGGCCGGCGGCTGGGGCGCTCCCGGCCCGGCCGATGCCGCGTCGCCCGGCCTGGTCGACGGGGAGGACGCGCTCGACAGCTTCTTCCTGCCGCGCCCGGTGACGCTGGAGACCTCTCGCCACGCGCTCGCGGCGCCGCCCGCACCTCCCGCGCCGGACATGGCGCCGGCCGACCGGGTGGCGGTCCTGCCGTCCTCGTGGCGGATCCCCTTCGTCGAGACCGTCTCCACCCCCGCGTCCGAGGCCGGCCGCACCGGCCCGCGCTCGCCCACCGGCCCTCCCGCCGCCTGAGGACGGGTTCCCCGTCCGGGTGGCGCCGGCCCGCGTGGCCGGCCTTCCCCGATCAGCCGAGATATACGGTCGGTCCCCGCGCGATGCCTGGGGACCGCATGTCGGCGCCGGCCCCGCGGCCGGCGCCCGGGAAGGGTGCGGGAAAATGCTGGAACACCTCTACGTCGAAAGCCTTGTGGGCTTCGGCCTCTTCATCCTGTCCGTCGCCGTGGCGCGGCCGCTGCGCCGGTTCTACCTGCGCACGCCGACGCCGGCTCTGCTGCGCGGCGAAACGCGCTCCGAGCTGATCCTGCTCGGGTACTTCTGCCTGGTGCTGCTGAGCTTCGTCGTCGGCATCCACGGCCTGATCTGACCCGGAGACCTGCAATGCTCGCGATGAAGATCTACCTGTGGAGCCATTTCGGGCTCGCCTTCGCCGTGGCCGCCACGGGCCTGCGCCGCTACGTCCGGCGCGACGCCTTCGCCCTGTTCGGCGACGACGTGCTCCGGCTGCTCCTCGCCTTCATGGTGCTGGGCGGGGCGGCCGTCGTCTTCGTCCAGCAGGCCGGTTGAGGGAGGCGGGAATGAGCGTCGGAATCTGGCAGATCGTCCTGATCCTCCTTGCCGTGCTGGTCCTGTTCGGCGCCGGCAAGCTGCCGAGCGTGATGGGCGACCTCGCCAAGGGCGTGCGGAACTTCAAGTCCGGCCTGAAGGAGGTCGAGGACGGGCCGGCCGACGAGACCAGGCAGGGCTGACGCGGGCCGGGGCGGTCGCCCCGGCCCGCATACCCTCAGCGGTGGTGAGGTCCGCCGCGGCCGCGGCGCATCATCTCGTCGGCGATCTTCTGCTGCTCGGGCGTCAGCTCGGCGTACAGGGTCTCCACCGCGGGCCGGATCTCGCGCAGCTGCGCAAGGCCGGCCTCGGCGACCTGCTCGAACCGGGCCATGCGCTCGGGCAGGGTCGTCGGCTGCTCGGCCGTGCCGATCTGCTCGCACAGCCGGTCCATGGGCCCGGTCGAGGTCGTGACCTGCTGCTCGAAGGCGTCCCAGGCGGCCTGCTGCTCGTCGGTGATGCCGAGGCGCGTCTCGGCGTAGGCCAGCATGCCGGCGAGGCGGGCGTCGCTGCCCTCGCCGCAGAAATGGGCCAGCGGGCCGCCCGCCCCCCGGCCGCCCCAGGCGTGCCCCGTCCCGGGGGCGGCGACGGCGATGCCGGCGGCCAGGATGCCGGTGCCGGCGAGGGCGAGAAGAAGCTTCTTCATGGGTTGGTGCCTTTCACGTCGATGGGCTGATGGGCCGATCTTCGGCCGGGCGTGTAACCGCTTGATGTCGGGGGCCGGGGAGATTTGTAACCGTGTGTAACCGGGACCGGCTCCGTAACGGGCGGTAACAAATTTCCCCTACGCGCCGGGCCGGAAATGCCGAATGATCCGGCCATGGACCGCCAGCCCCACCTCCTCATCGTCGACGACGACCGCGAGATCCTCTCCCTGGTGTCGAGCTTCCTGTCGCGCCACGGCTACCGCGTCAGCACGGCGCGGGACGGGGTCTCAATGATGCGCGTGCTCGACGAGGCGCGCATCGACCTGGTCGTGCTCGACCTGATGCTGCCGGGCGAGGACGGGTTGAGCCTGTGCCGCCGGCTGCGCGCCACGCGCCAGACGCCGATTGTGATGCTGACCGCGATGGGCGAGGAGACGGACCGGATCATTGGCCTCGAGATGGGGGCCGACGACTATCTGGCGAAGCCGTTCAGCCCGCGCGAGCTGCTGGCGCGGATCAAGGCGGTGCTGCGCCGGGCCGGCGGCGGGTCCGGCGGGACCGCGGAGCCGGCCGGCCGCGTCCTGGAGTTCGAGGGCTGGCGCCTCGACCTCGCGCGCCGGGAACTGCGCGCGCCCGGCGACGTGCTGGTCCAGCTCAGCGCCGGCGAGTACGAGCTGCTGGTCGCCTTCGCCGAGCATCCGCGCCGCGTGCTGTCGCGAGACCGGCTGCTCGACCTCGCGCGCGGCCGGGCGGCCGCACCTTTCGACCGCAGCATCGACGTGCAGGTGAGCCGCCTGCGCCGCAAGATCGAGCCCGACCCCAAGGACCCCGTGATGATCAAGACCGTGCGCAGCGGCGGCTACGTCTTCACACCCGAGGTGAGCGCGAAGTGACGCTCCGGCTGCCCCGTGTTCCGCCGCTCGGCATCGCCGGCCGCATCGCGGTCACGATCGTGCTGGCGCTGCTGCTGACCCAGGTGGTCAGCGCCGGCCTCTACGTCCTCGACCACGGCCATGGCGGCTCGCCGGCCCGTCCGTTCCAGCTCGTCCGCCGCGTCGTCGCCGTGGTCGAGGTCGCCGACGCGACCCCGGCGCGCGAGCGCCCCCGCGTCGTCCGGGCGCTGGACGCGGCCGGGCTCGAGATCGCGTGGCACGAGCGCGTGCCCGACGGCCTGCGCGACGCCCGCGGGCTGCCCTTCGACGCGCTGCGCCGCCATCTCCGCGCCGAACTCGGCGATCCGGGCCGGCCGGTGCTGGTCGACGTGCGCGGCGGCCGGACGCGCGAGCGGGTGATGACGATGGCGGTGGCGCTGGCCGACGGCTCGTGGCTGTCGTTCCGGGCCGACGCCGACCGCGACGGCCCGTTCCGGCTGCTGCGCTTCGCCTTGTGGATGGCGCTGATCGCGGCCGTCGTCGTGCTGGTGTCGTGGTTGGCCGCGCGCCGGATCACCGCGCCGATCCAGGGCTTCGCGCGGGCGGCCGAGCGGCTCGGGCTGGACGGGGAGGCGCAGCTCCTGCCCGAGACCGGCCCGCGCGAGCTGCGCAGCGCCACCCGCGCGTTCAACCGGATGCAGGACCGGCTCAAGCGCTTCGTCGACGACCGCACGCAGATGCTGGCCGCGATCGGCCACGACCTGCGCACGCCGCTGACCCGGCTGCGGCTCAGGGCCGAGTTCGTCGAGGACCCGGACCAGCAGCGCCGCATGCTTGCCGACCTCGACGAGATGGAGGCGATGATCGTCTCGACCCTGGCCTTCGCGCGCGACGACGCGCGCCAGGAGCCGCGCGAGCGCATCGATCTCGCCGCCCTGCTGCAGAGCATCGCCGACGACATGGCCGACGCCGGCCGCGCCGCCTCCTACGACGGGCCGGCGCATCGGGTCTTCGACTGCCGCCCGGTGGCGGTCCGCCGCGCCGTCGGCAACCTCGCCGACAACGCCGCCAAATACGGCGGCACGGCGCGCCTGTCGCTGGTCGAGGGGCCGGGCCAGGTCACCGTCCTGGTCGAGGACGACGGCCCGGGCATCCCCGAGGCGGAGCTGGAGCGGGTCTTCGCGCCGTTCTACCGGCTGGAGCGCTCGCGCTCGCGCGATACCGGCGGGACGGGCCTCGGCCTGTCCGTCGCGCGCACCGTTGCCCGCGCGCATGGCGGCGACGTCGTGCTGGAGAACCGGCCCGGCGGCGGCCTGCGCGCGCGCCTGGTCTTGCCCGAAGCGGATCGCTAGCGTTTCCGGTCGTCCGGAAACGCTCGGGGGCGCGACCGCGCCCCCGCCCCGCCGGAAGCGCTCTAGGAGGCGGCGTCCCGCCGCTCGGCCGGGGCGATCGCCAGCGGCGTCGGGCTGGCCGGCAGCAGGCAGCGCACCGTGGTGCCTTCGTTGATGCGGCTCTCGATCTCGACCCGGCCGCCATGCAGCTCGACGAAGCTCTTGACCAGCGACAGGCCGAGGCCGACGCCAACCTGGCGCGCGTTGGGATGCGCGCGCTCGAAGCGGTCGAAGACGCGTCCCTGGTCGTCGGGCGCGATGCCGATCCCGGTGTCGCTGACCGAAAGCTCGATCCACCCGTCGCGGCGCCGGCCCGCGACGACGATGCGCCCGCCGGCCGGGGTGAACTTGATCGAGTTGCTGATCAGGTTGAACAGCGCCTGCTTCAGCCGCTTCTCGTCGGCGTCGGCCGAGCCCAGGCTCTCGTCGCACTCGACGTCGATGCGCAGGTCCTGCTTGCGGCCCCATTCGCGGGTGAGGTTGGCGACGCTGGCGAGCAGGGCTGCGAGGTCGACCGGCCTGCGCTCCAGGACCATGAAGCCGGCCTCGACGGTGGCGAGGTCGAGGATATCGTTGATCAGCAGCAGCAGCCGGTTGCCGCTGTCCAGGACCGCGCGGCAATAGTCGAGCTGGCGTTCGTTCAACTGGCCGAAATACTGGTTCGCCAGGATCTCCGCGAAGCCCATGATCGCGTTCAGCGGCGTGCGCAGCTGGTACGAGACGTTCGCGATGAACTCCGCCTTCAGGCGGTCGGCGGTCTCCAGCGCCGCGTTGCGCTCCCTCAGCGCATGCTCGACGCGCTGGGTGTCGGTGACGTCGAGGAAGCTGTTGAGCACCGCCCCGTCGGGCAGCGGGACGTTGGCGAACTCGATCGTCGAGCCGTCCGCCCGCGCGATCCGCCCGGAGCGCGCCGTGCGGTCGAGCGCGTTGCCGATCATGTCGTTGCGGAAGCTCTCCCAGTCGTCCCCGTAGTCGAACAGCCCCTTCATCTTCTCGATCAGCTCGACGACGTGCGGCTCGCCGTTCAGGGCGGCGGTGTCGAGCTTCCAGATGCGGCCGTAGGCGGGGTTGGACAGCTTCAGCCGGCCGTCGCCGCCGAACACGGCGATGCCCTCGGCCAGGTTGTCGAGCGTCTCCTGCTGCACCGCCATCAGCGTGTTGTAGGAGGATTCCAGCGCCAGCGCGTTGGTGACGTCCTCGAGGATGAACATCAGGCCGCCGAACGGGTGCGGCACGACGAGCCGGCGCAGCGTCTTCCCGTCCGGCAGGTGGTCCAGGTCCTCCTGCGGCTCGATCAGGGAGGTGAAGAGGGCGATCTGCTCCTTGCGGAAGCCTTTGAAGTCCGCGTGCTCGGTTATGCGGCGCCGGGTGCGCAGCTCTTCGAGCACCTCGGCATAGGTCGGCTCGGTGTCCAGCCACGCCTCCTCGAAGTCCCAGAGGTCGAGATAGGCGTGGTTGTAGAAGCGCAGCCTCGTATCGGGGCCGAAGATCGCGATCGCGGAGCCGAGCTGCTCCAGCATCTCCGCATGCGCCGAGACGTGGCGGGCGACCTCGTTGCGCAGGTCCTCGTTGGAGGTGGCGTCGATCGCGTAGCCGACGACCAGGGGTTCGGACCCGGCCGGCGCCGGGATCGGCGCCTCGGTGATCTCGAACAGGCGCCGCTGGCCGTTGACGACGAGGTGCACGGATTCCGACTGGGCGGTGCCCGTGGCGAGGGCCTGGCGGGCGAGGTCGCGTCCGGACGAGCCCGGCACCCCGGCCGTGAACTCGCGCTGCTCCTCGGCCGCCGCGGCCGCCGTGGTCTCGATCGCCTTCGCGTAGGCGGCGTTGACCCAGGCGAGCGACAGGTCCTGGCGGCGCAGCCAGATCGGGTAGGGGACGACGTCGAGCGCCGTGCGCAGGTCCTGGGCCAGCGCCTCGGCGGCGCCGCGCCGGCTGTCCAGCCGCCTCGCCTCGACCGCAAGCGCGCTGACGTCGCGCAGCCACACGATGTCGCAGGTCTCCGCGGCCGCCCGCGCCCCGTCCGGCGGACGGCCGCGCCGGCCGGTGGTCTGCAGGGTGCGCTCCCCGTCCGCGGTCTGCGCCGTGAACTGGAACCCCCGGCCGGTCGCATGCAGATGGGCGAAGGCGTCCCGGAAGGCGGCCGCGTCGGAAGGAGCCAGGGCCGCCTCGATCTCTTCCGGCCGGTCGCAACGCTCGATGCCGAGCAGGCGGCAGAACCCCGGCGAGATCGTCGTCCGCGTGCCGCCGGCGCTCCAGCCGGCCCAGGCGTCGGGTGCGCCGTCGAGCAGGGTTTCGAGATGCCTGCGCGAGGCGCGTTCCTGCGCGAGCGCTTGGCGTGCCCGGCTTCCGCGCGCCGTCAGGATGCCGACCGCCGCGGCGCCTGCGCCTGCGCCTGCCGCCGCGAGGCCGACCATGGCGGCATCGCCGCCGGCGATCGCGACTGCGGCGGCGCCGGCGAGCATCGGCAGGACGGCGAGCGCGGGCAGATATCTTGCTGTCGCTTCCTTCACTTCCGCGCGTGTCGCCTGCCATGCACCAAAAAAATCGGACCGGGCGCTGCGGCCCCGTCGCCGTTTATCTCACGACACGATGGTTAATGCGATAGCAATGAACCATGGCGTGCCCGTTTGGGAGAAAGGCCTGGAACGCGAACGCCCCGCGGAGATCCGCGGGGCGTGGGAACGTAGGGGTGGCCGGCGCAGGCCGGTTCAGTACCGGTAGGTGTCGGGCTTGAACGGCCCGTTGTGGCCGACGCCGATATACGTCGCCTGCTTGTCCGTCAGCTTGGTCAGCTTCGCCCCGATCTTCTCGAGATGCAGGCTCGCGACCTTCTCGTCGAGGTGCTTGGGCAGGACGTAGACCTGGCGCTCGTAGCGGTCGTGATGCTGCCACAGCTCGAGCTGGGCCAGGACCTGGTTGGTGAAGCTCGCCGACATCACGAAGCTCGGATGGCCGGTCGCGCAGCCCAGGTTCACGAGCCGGCCCTTGGCGAGGACGATCAGCCGCTTGCCGTCGGGGAACACGACCTCGTCGACCTGCGGCTTGACCTCTTCCCACTTGTAGTTCCGAAGGGAGTCGATCTGGATCTCGCTGTCGAAGTGGCCGATGTTGCAGATGATCGCCCGGTCCTTCATCTGCCGCATGTGGTCGAGCGTGATGACGTCGACGTTGCCGGTCGCCGTCACGAAGATGTCGCCGGCCGGGGCCGCGTCCTCCATCGTGACGACCTGATAGCCCTCCATCGCGGCCTGGAGCGCGTTGATCGGGTCGATCTCAGTCACCATGACGCGAGCACCCTGGCTGCGCAGCGAGGCGGCCGAGCCCTTGCCCACGTCGCCGTAGCCGCAGACCACGGCGACCTTGCCCGCCATCATGACGTCGGTCGCGCGCTTGATGCCGTCGACCAGGCTCTCGCGGCAGCCGTAGAGATTGTCGAACTTCGACTTGGTGACGCTGTCGTTGACGTTGATCGCCGGGACGAGGAGCGTGCCGGCGCGCGCGCGCTCATACAGGCGGTGGACGCCCGTCGTCGTCTCCTCCGACAGGCCGCGCACGTCCTTCAGCATCTCCGGATACTTGTCGTGCAGGATCTGCGTCACGTCGCCGCCGTCGTCCAGGATCATGTTCGGCGTCCAGCCGTCCGGACCGCGCAGCGTCTGCTCGATGCACCACCAGAACTCCTCCTCCGTCTCGCCCTTCCAGGCGAAGACGGGAACCCCGGTCGCCGCGATGGCGGCCGCGGCATGGTCCTGGGTCGAGAAGATGTTGCAGGACGACCACCGGACCGTGGCGCCGAGATGGGTCAGCGTCTCGATCAGCACCGCGGTCTGGATCGTCATGTGGAGGCAGCCGACGATGCGCGCACCCTTGAGCGGCTTCGACGTCCCGTACTCCTCGCGCAGCGCCATCAGGCCCGGCATCTCGGTCTCGGCGATCGCGATCTCTCTCCGGCCCCAGTCGGCCAGACCGATATCCTTCACCTTGTAGTCGGTGAACCCTGCAGGCGCGGCCATCCGTGTGCTCCTTCCTCGGAATAGGTTTGGACACGGTTTAGCAACGGCGGCAGGACCGGGCAAGCATAAAGACATCTTTATGTTTCGCCGCGCTCCCTCCTGGCCATCCGGGCGGCCGAAATGGGGTCCGTTCAGCCGATCGGATTGACCTGAAGGTTTTCCCCTGCTCCCTTCGTGCGTTCCGGACGCGCCGCTGGGCCGTCCGGAGATGCTTCCGGTGCTTCGTTGCGCGTCGCCCTGGCCGGCCGCACCGTGTCCTCGCGGAACGGACGCAGTCGGAGCGGTTGACGGATGCCCGAGGTCATTTCCACCGGTCCGGGAGACCGGGCCGTCCAGGGCGGAGGTGCCCTGTCGCGCCTTGCGCGGTCCCTCGGCCGGACGCTGCGCCGCTTCTCGGCCCGCTTTCCGACCTACGCCGCCGATGCCGTGGCGGACCCCCGCTGGCTGGTGATGTTCGTGTTCGCGCGGATGCTGGTCGCGCGGCGGCTCTACGTATGGTTCGTGCGCAGCACCCGGGAAAGCCGGGAGGAACCTGCCGCGCCCACCGTCTTCGCCGACGTCGACGAAGCCGCGGTGCTGGGCGATCTGAAGCGCGAGGGGCTGCATCGCGGGCTGCGCCTGCCCGACGGGCTCGTCGGCGAGATCCGGGCCTTCGCCTTGGCGACGCCGTGCTATGCCGGCACCACGCGCGACGTCTCCTTCCTGCCCGAACATCACGAGGAGGCGGAGCTGTCGTGCGGCCGGCCGATCCTGGTCGGCCATTATCTCGACCGGGTGTCGGACTGTCCGGCCATCGGGGCCCTGAGCCGCGACCCGGGGCTGCAGCGCATCGCGGCCGGGTACCTGGGCAGGCCCCCGGTTCCCGTCGCGACGCGGCTGTGGTGGAGCTTCCCGAGCACGCCGGCGTCCGAGGCCGACCTCCATCAGGCCTCGCAGGAGAGACTGCATTTCGACCTCGACGACTGGGGCCAGCTCAAGTTCTTCTTCTATCTGACCGACGTCGACGAGGGGGCGGGGCCGCACGTCTACCTTCGGGGCAGCCATGCCGTCCGCAGGCTGGCGCACCAGTTCTCGCCCTTCGTCGGGCTTTCGACCGAGACGGTCCTGCGGTCCTATGGCCGCGAGAACCTGACGGTGCTCACCGGGCCCGCGGGCACCGGCATCGTCGAGGACCCCTTCGGCTTCCACACCGGCACGCTTGCGCGGGAGCGCCGCCGGCTGATCCTCGAGCTTTCCTTCGGCCTGACCGGCGTGCTGGGCCGCCGGCGCCACGGCGAGATGGTCTCCGGCTTCTCCCTGCGTCCGCGGCGCGCGCCCGCGGGTTGACGGCGTGGCGCAGTGGTGTAGCGTCGGACACCACCTTCCGGAGGACTTCGCTTGGA
This sequence comes from Arenibaculum sp., assembly GCF_035998295.1. NCBI lineage: Bacteria > Pseudomonadati > Pseudomonadota > Alphaproteobacteria > Rhodospirillales > Azospirillaceae > Arenibaculum > Arenibaculum sp. Next base: position 60,952 of record NZ_DASYHS010000207.1, read on the forward strand.
ACTCCACGTCGCGATCCTCGGCGCCCTCGGCGTCCTGCTGATCGGCACCATGAGCCCGGGGCCCAGCTTCGTGCTCGTGGCGCGCATCTCAATCGGCGAGTCGCGCAGCCATGGCCTGGCCGCGGCATTCGGCATGGGCGTGGGCTCCGCCGCGTTCTGCGGGCTCGTCCTGCTCGGCCTGCACGCGCTGCTGACGACGGTCGAGTGGCTTCATCTCGCCTTGCGGGTGGCCGGCGGGCTCTATCTCCTCTTCATCGCCTGGCAGATGTGGAAGGGGGCGACGAAGCCGGTCCCTGTTTCAGCCGGGGCGGATCCCGGGTCCGTACGAGGCCGCAGCCTCGCCAAGTCCTTCGGCTTGGCGCTCGGCACCCAGGTCAGCAACCCCAAGACCGCGCTGTTCTACGGCAGCATCTTCGCGGCGCTGCTGCCCGTCGGCCTTCCGCTATGGGTTTCGCTCGCCCTGCCGATGCTCGTCCTGCTGATGGAGACGGCATGGTACGGGCTGGTGGCGCTCCTCTTCTCGGCCACGGGGCCGCGCAGCGTCTATCTGCGCGCGAAGACGCTGCTCGACCGGACCGCCGCCGGCATCGTCGGCCTTCTCGGGCTCAGGCTGCTCCTGGACGCGGCGCGGGCGCGGTGACGGGTGCGGTAACGGGGCTCGCCGCACCCATGGGCTGGCGGGCGAGCCTTACCACCGGCGAGGCGAGGATCACGAGGGCCTGCGCGACGAACCCCACGGCGGCGACGACGAGGCAGGCATCGGCTCCGTAGGCGCCGCCGACCAACGCGGCGCCCGCGGCGCCGAGCGGCCGGAAGCCGTAGGCCAGGATGTTGATCGCCGATACCCGGCCGAGCAGGTCCGGCGGAGTGACGGTCTGGCGCAGCGTGGTCGTGCTGATGACCCAGAGAATCGGGCCGGCGCCCATCAGGAAGAAGCTGAGGCCGGCGAGCAGGCCCGACGGCACCCATATCGTGAGGGCCATCACGACCGACGCGGCGAGCCCCGCGACCGGCCCGATGGCGACGACGATCCCGAAGGGCAGGGCACGGACGACCCGCGTCGCCAGCAGCGCGCCGACCACCATGCCGACGCCGTAGGTCGTGAGCGTGGCGCCCACGCCGGCGGCGGAAAGGCCGATGGTGCGGATCGCATGAGGTACGTACGCCGCGTGCATCATGAAGAAGGCGGCGTTGAAGATCATCTGCGTCACGAAGACGGGGCGGAGCAGCGGGTGGCCGAACGCGAACCCGATCCCTTCCCGGATGTCCTGCAAGGGATGGCGATGCCGGGGCGTCGCGCGGGCCGGCTCCCGGATCCGGGCGAGCAGGAGCACCGCGAGGACGGACAGCGCGGCGGCGAGGCCGAAGGCCGGCGTCCCGCCGGTCCATCCCGCCAGCGCGCCGGCCAGCGCCGGGCCGCCTACGAAGGCGAGGGTGCGCGCGAGCTCTATCCGCGCATTGGCCGCGGCCAGGGCGTCCTGCGGCACGAGTGCCGGCACGAGTGCCGGGGCGGCCACGCTGTAGGCGACCGTGCCGCAGGCGCCGACCAGGCCGAGCAGCGCCAGCAGCCACCAGGTCAGGCCGCCGAAACAGGCGAGCGCCAGTATCGCGACCAGGGACGCGGCGCGCAGCGCCTCGGCGCCGGCCATCAGGCGGGGGCGCGACATGCGGTCGGCCAGCAGGCCCGCGGGAATGGCCAGCAGAAGGAAGGGCAGCGTCTGCGCGGTCTGGAGCAGGCCCGTCTCGCCGGCTCCGGCACCGAGCGCTAGCACGGCTACGATCGGCGCGGCGGCAAGGCCCACCTGCTCGGCCGCCTGGGCGGCGAGATTGGACCAGACGAGGCGGTTGAACGCCGGCGGAAGGGGGGGCGTGTCGGTCGGCAAGGGGCGGACTTTCCCGGATGGCGGTTCACCGCATCCTGACCCGGCGCGCGCCGCGCGCACTCCGCCCGTTGCTGTCGAATTCCGCGGGGGCTCAGAGCGCCCTGCGGAAGGTGAGATTGATGCGGCTGCGGCCGGTCAGCGGGTCGTGGCCCTCGGCCAGCGGCATTATCCCGTGGAAGGCGAGCCGGGCGGGGCCGCCCCACACGGCGACGTCGCCGCTTTCCAGGGGCACCCGGCGCGGCCGGTCGCTGCGCTGGAGGCCGCCGAACAGGAACACGGCAGGCAGGCCGAGCGAGACCGACACGATCGGGGCGGCGTAGTCGCGCTCGTCGCGGTCCTGGTGCAGCGACAGCCGCGTCCCCGGCTCGTAGCGGTTGATCAGGCAGGAATCGGGCTCGAAGCCATCGAAGCCGCCCGCCGCGGCCGCGCGCATCGCGAGGTCGCGGAAGGAGGGCGGCATCGGCGGCCAGGCCCGCCCCGTCTCGGGGTCGTCGCAAGCGTAGCGGTAGCCGCGCCGGTCGGTGACCCAGCCGGCACGTCCGCAATTGGTCATCGCGACCGACATTCGATAGCCGCCCGGCGTCGTCATGTGGCGGAAAGGAGCCGCCGCCGAAACCTCGACCACCGCGGCGAGGATGTCCTTCGCCTCGCGCAGGGCGAACCCGCGCAGGACGGCGGCCCCGTCGCCGAGGGCCTCGATGTCCCCTCCGCCGAACAGATCGCGCATTCCCGGACATCCCCCTCCGCCGTTTCGACCGAGCGATAGGTTGGGCGTCCGGCGTCGCGGTGAAAGGGTACGAAGACGGGCTGCGGAAAGCCGATGCGGATGTGACACCTTCTGCCGCTTCGTGCAGGATGCCGCCCCGGGGATCGGTCGTCCCCATGCGACCGGTCGACGAGGGAGGGGACATGTCCGCCGTCAGGGAAGAGGTGATCGCCTCCTTTCGCACGCAGGCCGTCTGGTGCCGGCGCCTGGGCTCGCCCTTCACGGCCGGGCTGCTGGAATGCGCCGCCGCCGAGCTTTCGGATGGCGGCGGCCTCGCGGGCCTGCTCGGCTCGTGGCCGGGCGATCCGGTCGCCGACGCGTTGCCGCTGCGTCTGGCCGGGGCGCTGCACGCCCTGGTGCTGGGTGGGGCCGATCCGGCGCTGGCGGAGGTGTATCCGCCCCGCACACCCGATCCCGAGGCCGTTTGGGCTGTTGCCGCCGCGGCTATCGCCGCCCATGAGCCGTTCATCCGGGAGTTTCTGCGCTCTCCGCCCCAGACCAACGAGGTGCGCCGCTCGGGCGTGCTGCTTGGCGGCTTCCTGGAGGTGGCGCAGCGTGCTTCGCTGCCGCTGAGGCTCCTGGAGATCGGGGCCAGCGGCGGCTTGAACCTGATCTGGGATCACTACCGGTACCGGTTCGGGGCGCGGGGCTGGGGCGATCCGGCCGGCGCCGTCGAGATCGCTCCCGAATGGCAGGGCGGATGGCCGCCCCTCGACGTGCCGGCGAGGGTCGCGGAGCGGGCGGCCTGCGACACCAACCCCCTCGATCTCGACCGCGCGGACCATCGGCTGCGCCTGCGTTCCTATGTGTGGGCGGACCAGCGCGAGCGCCTGGCGCTCCTGGACGGGGCGATGGCGGCGGCGCGGCAGGCCGGCGTCCGGGTCGATCGTGCCGACGCGGGGGACTGGCTGTCGGCCCGGCTGGCCGAGCCGGCATCGGGCCGGGCGAGCGTCGTCTACCATTCCGTCGTGTGGCAGTACCTGCCGGCGGCGGTCCAGGACCGCATCGCCGAGGTCGTCCGGGCGGCCGGCCAGCGGGCCGGGGACGACGCGCCGCTCGCCTGGCTGCGCTTCGAGCCGGAGCCGGGAGGCGCGTTCGAGCTGCGCCTGACCTACTGGCCCGGCGGGTACGACCGCGTCCTGGCCCATGCCCAGCCCCATGGCGCGAGCGTGAACTGGCTGGCGTGAGGCGCTCGGCTCGTCACACGCCGCGCGCGGCCAGCTCGTCCAGGATCAGTTGCCCGAAAGCGAGATTGCCGTGCAGGGGGTCGTCGGCCTCGCAGAATTCCGGGTGCTGGAAGCCGGAACCATCCGCGGCGACGGATCGCACGTCCACGATCTCGACGCCGAGCGCATCGAGCGCGCGGCGGATCGTTTCCTGGGCCGCCATGAACGCCGCGGGGTCCGACAGGACCGGCACCCGCTGCGGCGGCATCACGGCGACGATCCGCAGTTTCAGCGAAAGCGCGTATTCGTAGAAGGCGAGCGCGCCGCGGGCCATCGCGAGGATGATCTCGTCGAACAGGCGGCTGGACAGGAACCCCTCTTCGAACGCCCCGGTCCGTGCCTGGTAGATCTCCCAGTTCTCCCTGGTCGCGGGAAAATGGGCGCTGAAGCCGACCGTCGAGACCACGGGGACGGTGATCCGGGAAAACGTCGGCGCGCCGAGTTCGCCGAGGAACCGGCGGAACAAGGCGTTCGCTTCCTTCTTCCGGAAGGTGAGGTCGCCCTCTGCGCCGTCGAAGAAGTCGGTGTTGAACTCGCGCCCGGCACCGAGCGGACCGCCGGTGAAAGGGAGTCCCTGCCGGCGCGCCGCCTTCCCGATAGGGCCGGCGTGGGAATCGCCGATCAGCAGGAACCTAGCGGTCGCGGTAGTAGTCGAGCACGGCGTCGTCACAGAGGAAATCCTCGCCGGGGGCGGTCTCGGGGGGAGGGAGGACAGGGGCCGGAGCGGGGGCAGGCGGCTCCTGGGCATGGATCGCGCCGAAGAACTGCCGCATCACGAAATCGACGCCGGTCGGCGATACGCTGCGCATGTTCTTCTCGAAGAACATGCCCTTGAAGGGGAAGCCGGTGATCATCTCGTAGGAAGGGAAGTAATCGACGTGATCGCATTCCTCGGCAAGCTGCCCGGCCGCGGCCCTGAGCACGGACTTGGAATAGGTCGTCGCGGTCAAGGCATGCCGGCCGGTGGCCGTGGCCGTCAAGGGGACGGGCGACACGGTGAGCAGGATGCGCATGCCGGGGTTCACGTTCCGGATCATCGCGATCGTCGCGTTCAGGTCGTCATGGACCTCGGCGTGGGTGAAGTTGCGGAAGCGGTGGACCGCCGGGTCGAAGGTGCCGCGGATCGTTCCCGGGCAGACCGGGTACACGGTCGAGGTCGCATCGTTGCTCCAGGCTTCGGTCAGGCCCAGGGTGAAGACGAAGCAGCGGGCCGTGGTCATCGCCGTCTCGACCGCGCGCAGGGTCGTCCGGCGCGAGTGCCGAAGGTCGTCGACGCAGCCGAAGCCCTCCGGCTCCACGGCCGGGCGGAACGGATCGAAGAAGCGGCCGCCCTCGGTCCAGACCTCGTCCGGCGGTGACGACACGCCGAGCGCCCATTCCACCCACTGCCTGAGCATGGCGGCCGTGTAGACGTTCCCCGTCCGGAACGAGAACACGCCGTAGTGGCGCTTCTCGCGCTCGGGTTCCGGCACGTCGGAGGGGGCCGGTTCGGCGTCGAGCCAGTTCATGCCGTGCCCGGCCAGGGCTCGCCCGATATGTCGGGCGAAGCACGAACCGGCCGTCGCGATCGCGTCGTGCCGGCCGATCGGGAATTTCGGCGTCCACAGGTCGTCGATGGACGCGGCGTCCCTCTCCGCGACCGCTGATCGCCAGAACGAGCGGGAAGGCAGCGACTGATACGGATTCATGTCCAGGCGGTCGTGGATGCGGTGCTTCTCGGGCGTGATGCTATGACCCGGGTCCATGCGAGGGCAATGCAATTCCTGCCTGGGCCGTACACAAAATGGATGCCTTCTATTTGTCGTGGCTTATTTTGCATGCGTGAGTATGAAGTGAATTTTAGAAAGCTCGGAAAATCTGAAGGTATGGTAGAGCGGTTGCGGTGTTCTTCTCCAGTAACCGACGATCAAATAAGTTGCGGCTGTAACACTGTCTCTTGTGAAGCTCCGATCCGTGAGCTAGCTTGCCCGCTCGCGCCGACAGGTTTTCTTGGACTGACTGGAGAGGCGCGACATTTTCGACGTGATGCGTAGGGGTGGGCATGGAGACGCCGGAACAGCCGGAGGATTGGAACCGGACCGAGGCGGAATATCCCACGGACCGCTGCCTCCATGAGCTGTTCGAGGCGCAGGCGACGCTGAACCCGGACGCGCCGGCGCTGGTCCATGAAGGCGAGGTGCTGAGCTACGGTGCGCTGAACGCGCGCGCCAACCGGCTGGCGCGCCATCTGCGTACGCTCGGCGTCGGGCCGGACCGGCTGGTCGCGATCCGCACCGAGCGCTCGCCCGGGATGGTGGTGGCGCTGCTGGCGGTGCTCAAGGCGGGCGGGGCGTACCTGCCGCTCGATCCCTCATATCCGGCCGAGCGCTTGGCCTTCATGCTCGCCGACGCGGCGCCGGTCGCGGTGGTGACCGATGGTTCGCCGGGCACTCTCCCGGTCCCGGTCCCGGTCCCGGTGCCGGTCGTCGATCTCGGCGCCGAGGCGTCCTGGGCCGGGCTGCCCGATACCGACCTCGATCGCGGCGCCCTGACGCCGCGCAACCTCGCCTACGTCATCTACACCTCAGGCTCGACCGGCACTCCCAAGGGCGTGATGGTCGAGCATGTCGGGCTCGTCAACCTCGCCTTCGCCCAGGCGGCGGCCTTCGACGTGACGCCGGCGAGCAGGGTGTTCCAGTTCGCGCCGTTCAGCTTCGACGCGTCCGCGTTCGAGATCGTGATGGCCCTGGCGCATGGCGCCGTGCTGTGCCTCGGTCCGCGCGGCGCGGTCCTCGCCGGCGAGGAACTGGCCGATGCGCTCCGGCGATGCGGGGCCACGCACGTGACCTTGCCGCCGGTCGTGCTGGCCGGGCTTCCGGACGGCGCGCTCGATGCCGTCCGTGTCCTGATCGTGGCCGGAGAGTCGCCGACCGCCGCCGCCGTCGCGCGCCGGGGCTCCGGGCGCCGGATGTTCAACGCCTATGGTCCGACGGAGACGACCGTCTGGGCCAGCCTGCATTCCTGCGACCCCGACGCCGATCCGGCCCGCGTCGTCCCGATCGGCCGTCCGATCGCGAACGTGCGGATTTACCTGCTGGACGAAGCGGGGGCGCCGGTGCCGGCCGGGGCGGCGGGCGAGATCCATATCGGTGGCGCCGGCGTGGCGCGAGGCTACCTGAACCGTCCCGAACTGACGGCGGAGCGTTTCGTCGCCAGCCCGTTCGTGGAAGGCGACCGGCTGTACCGCACCGGCGACCTCGGCCGCCGGCGTCCGGACGGCGCGATCGAGTTCCTGGGCCGCAACGACTTCCAGGTGAAGGTCCGGGGTTTTCGGATCGAGCCGGGTGAAATCGAAGCACGCCTGTCGAGCTGTCCCGGCGTGCGCGACGTCGTCGTCGTGGCCCGGGACGGACGCCTGGCGGCCTACTACACGCCGGCTTCGGGTGCCGAGGTGGGGGCCGAGGCATTGCGGGCGCATCTGGCGTCGGCGCTGCCGGACCACATGGTGCCGACGGCCTATGTCCAGCTCGATGCCCTGCCGCTGACGCCGAACGGCAAGATCGACCGGACGGCATTGCCGGCCTCCGGCGACACCGGCGCGCACGCCCATATGGCGCCCCATGTGGCACCGGTCGGGCCGGTCGAGACGGCGCTGGCGGCGATCTGGGCCGAGGTGCTCGGGATCGGGCGCGTGGGGCGCGACGAGTCCTTCCTCGGCCTCGGCGGCGACTCCCTGATGGCGGTCCAGGCGATGACCCGCATCCGGGAGCGTTTCGGGCGGAGCCTTCCCGTCAAGGCCCTGTTCGCGGCGGGCACCGTCGCCAGTGTCGCCGAGCTGCTCGTCGCGGACGGCGTCGAGGACCGGGGCGAGACCTTGGCCGGCGAGGCGTCCTCGGAGCTGCGCGTACCGCTCTCCTACCAGCAGAACGGCGTCTGGCTGGTCGAGAAACTGTCTCCCGACTCCCTGGCATACAGTGCGCAGAGCATCATCCGGATTCACGGCGAGATCGATCCCGAGCTGCTCCGGGCCTGCCTCGACGACATCGTCTCGCGCCACGAGATCTTCCGGACGACCTTCCACGAAGGCGAGGACGGCGTCCCGTACCAGAAGGTCCACGCGCAGGCGCGCGCCGCTCTCGACCTCGTCGACCTGCCGGAAGACGGCCCGGAAGACAGGGACGATGCGCTCCGGTCCGTCGTCGACCGCGAGGTGCGGAAGCCTTTCGATTTCTCGACGCTGCCGCTGGTCCGCTGGGTCCTGGTGAGG
>NZ_DASYHS010000218.1:0-3652 GCF_035998295.1 Arenibaculum sp.
GCCGACTTTGGGGGCGGGCTTCCTTTTCATGGCGCGCCTATATAGCGCCTGCCGAGGCGCTTGCACAGGGAAGGAAACAGCGAGCGGTTACGGCGCGAACATCCCCTCTCCACCATTTGACATTGTTCCTAATTTGTTCCAATATGGGACGGTCATTCCTACCGAGGTGCCGCGCCATGGCCGTCGAAGCGTCGCTCAACCCCCGCCAGGACCTGTTCTGCACTTTCGTCGCGGAGGGCACGTCCTACGCCGCCGCCGCGCGCATGGCCGGCTACGCGCCCAAATCCTCGCGCGAGCGCGGCTCGGAGCTGATGGCCAACGAGACCGTGTGCCGGCGGGTCCAGGAGCTGAGGGCCCAGCGCACGGCCGCCCACGCCTCGATGTTCGACCGCCTGGAGGGCTGGCTGGTCCGCCTGGTCGAGCGCGCGATCGAACTCGACCAAATCGCCAACGCCACGCGCGCGATCGACCGCCTGATGCAGCTCCACCCCATGAAGAACCGCGCCAACGCCCGCCTGCCGGCCTTCGCCGACGCGCAGGACGAAGCCGACGACCTGTCCGCCGCCCTGCTCCTGGACCTCGCCGAGCCCGGGTCGGCCCCGATCCCTGCCGACGCCCAGGCCTCTGCCCCGGCCGTCGCGCCGGCCGCCCCCGTCCTCAACCGCCGCCGGCGCCGCGCCCTCCAGGCCACCCTGCGCCGCAAGTAGCCGCCGGCGCTCCCCGTCGATCCGGAACCCTCGTGACGCTTGCCGGACGATCCCGGTTGATCGGACCGGGGCCGCCCACGCGCGCCCGGACGACGAGCGGAGGAGCTGCGGTGAGCGACGAGGACGACAGATACGAGAAAATGACCCGTCTGCTGGCGGGTGAGACCCTGAACGACGCCACCTTGAGATTGGTCGCGGGCATCGCGATCCTCGCGGTGGTGCTCGGGACGCTGGCATGGCTGTTCCACTGACCGGCCGGCCCGTGCGGGGGCGCGGGGCCGCCCCACGCCACCCCCACGAACCCCCACATACCCCTACGATTCTACGACCCGTAGTCCCACTCGGCCGGGACGAAGCGGTACGCCGCCCCCTCCCGCGCCACGTGGCCGAAGCCCGGGAACGGCAGGTGCATCCCCGCGACCAGCACGCGGTCGGCGGCGGCGCGGTCCAGCGCCCGCTTGCGCGTCCGCGCGGCCTGCTGCGGGTCGACGTCGAACGCGAGGCCCCATTCCGGCTGGGCGAACTGGTAGGCGGCGACGTGGACGGTGTCCGCCCAGATGAACAGGCCCTCGCCATCGGACAGGACCATGAACCCGGCATGGCCCGGCGTGTGGCCCGGCAGCGGCACCGCCCGGATCGGCCCGACGGCCTCGCCTTCGCCCTCGATCAGCCTCAGGCGGCCGGCATAGGCCGCCGCCGCCGCGCGTGCGCCCAGGAAGAACGGCCTGGCCCCGGCCGGCGCGCGGGCGAGGTTCGCGTCGTCGTGCCAGAACGCGTGGTCGGCCCCGGTGACGACGAGATCGGCGTTGGGGAACAGCGGCCCGCCCTCCGGCGTCAGCGCGCCGTTGACGTGGTCGGGATGCATGTGGGTGATCAGCACCGTGTCGATCCGCTCCGGCGACGCCCCGGCCGCCTCCAGCAGGGCGGGGACGCGCCCCAGCGTCGGCCCCATGCCGGTCGAGGTGCCGGTGTCCACCAGCACCTTCCGGTCGCCGAGATCGACCAGATAGGCGTTGACGGGGATGCGGCGCGGCCCCGGTTCCTGGAACGCGGCCCCGGCCAGCGCCGCGGCCTGCGCGTCGTCGGCGCCGACGAGCAGGTCCGGCCCCACGTCCATGTAGCCGTCGAGCAGCGCGGTCACCTCGACAGAGCCGACCTTGCGGCGGATGATCCCGGACGCCGATGCGTTGGCTGGCGGTGCGTTGGCTGGCGGCGTGCCGGCGAGTGCCGGAAGCGGGGGATCGAGAAGGACGGCGGTGCCGGCGAGGCCGGCGCCGGCCAGGAAGCGGCGACGCGAGAACGGCATGGCATCATCTCCGATGGGGAGCAGGGCTCCGTTGGCTGGAGGCGCCATCTTCCTCATAGGCCGGGGTTTTTGAACTCGCGTCCGGATTATTGGTCTTATTATGCTGCGTTATTAATCGGCAACGATGCGGAAGGCGTTCCATGGACCGTTTGACGATGCTGGCCAGCTTCGTGCGCGTCTGCGAGGCGGGAAGCTTCTCGGCGGCGGCGCGCGAGCTCGGCGTCAGCCAGCCGGCCGTCAGCCAGCAGATCCGCACGCTGGAGGCGCGCCTGGGCGTGCGCCTGTTCGACCGCACGACCCGCAGCGTCTCGCCGACCGAGGCCGGCGCCCGCTATCTCGATCACGCCCGCGACGTGCTGGAGCGCCTCGACGAGGCCGACCGGACGGTCGGATGCCTGGACAGGGCGATGTGCGGGCGGCTCGTCGTCGGCGCGCCGGTCGGCTTCGGCTCCAGCGTGCTCGCCCGCTACCTCGTCGACTTCAAGCGCGCCTATCCCGACCTGCTTCTGGACGTGGCGCTGACCGACCGCTTCGTCGACGTCATCGCCGAGCGGCTGGACGTCATGATCCGCATGGGCGCCATCGCCGACGACCGCCTCGTCGTGCGCCGGCTCGGCGCGATCGGGCGCCGGCTCGCGGCGACGCCGGACTATCTCGACCGCAAGGGGCGCCCGCGCCGCCCGGAAGACCTCGCGGCGCACGACTATCTCCTCTACGCCCAGCTCCCCGAGCGGGTCTCGCTCACCGGCCCGGCCGGCGAGCGGGTCGAGGTGCAGCCCCGGCCGACCTTCCGGTCCGACAACTCCGTGCTGACGCGCGAGCTGCTCCTCGCCGGGCTCGGGATCGGCCTCGGCCACGAGATCGTGCTCGCCCCGCTCGTGGCCGAGGGAAGGCTCGAATACGTGCTGCCGGAGTGGCGCTACGATCCGCACCAGGTCCACGCCGTCTATCCGTCCAACCGCTACATCCCGCTGAAGGTCCGGCGGTTCGTGGACGGCTTCGCCGAGCACCTGCGCACGCTGGGCGCCCTGGTCGCGACGGAGCCCGCGACGGCGTGAGCCTCTGCCTCACGTCTCCCCGTCGTCCTCCTGGTCCTCTTCGTCCTCCTCCTTCCCGCCGTCCAGCGCGTCCAGCGCGTCCAGCGCCGCGTCGCGCAGCAGGGACTTGGCGCGCGTCCGCCGCTCCCCGCGGGACTGGAGCGTCCCTTCGACCAGCTCCAGCACCGTCACCACCTCGCCGGTCTTCAGCACGGTCTCGAACGCCCCGATCCGGGCGGCGAGCCGGGCCGGCGCGATTCGCCTGCGGCGCGGCGGGGGCGGGGGGCGGACGGCGGTCGGGTCGATGAAGCCGTCCTTCAGCGGCGGCGGCACGTTCAGGCGCTTGGCGATGTGGCGCAGAACCTCCGCCTGCCGGTCCGACAGGCGCCCATAGGCGACGTAGTGGAGCAGGAACTCCGCGATCCACCGCCGGTCGCCGGGCGAGCGGTAGGCCGAGCGCCGCCCGAGCGCGCGGAAGATGCCGAAGTTGCGCGCGATGGCGTCGCGCACCCGCCGGCCCCGGGCGAAGCGGCGCCTCAACGCCCGGTGCCGCAGGTCCTCGCCCGTATCGTCGGGATCGGAGCCGCGCAGCTCGGCCTCGC
>NZ_DASYHS010000226.1:0-31295 GCF_035998295.1 Arenibaculum sp.
TCCGCCATGGCCTTCATCGACGGCACGGTGGTGACCATCGCCCTGCCGGCGATCCAGGTGGACCTGGACGTCGGGTTCCGGACGCTGCAATGGGTGGTCAACGCCTACACGCTGCTGCTGGGCGCGCTGATCCTGGTCGGCGGCGCGCTCGGCGACCGGTTCGGGCGGCGGCGCGTGTTCGTGGCCGGCATCGCCTTCTTCGCGGTGGCCTCCGCCGTCTGCGCCGCGGCACCCGGCGGCACCGTCCTCGTGCTGGCGCGGGCGGCGCAGGGTGTGGGCGCGGCACTCCTGGTGCCGCAGAGCCTCGCGATCATCACGGCCAGCTTCCCGCGGTCCTCGCGCGGCCGGGCCATCGGCACCTGGGCGGCGGCCTCGGCCGTCACCACGGCGCTCGGGCCGGCGCTCGGCGGCTTCCTGATCGACGTGGTGAGCTGGCGTGCCGCCTTCTGGATCAACCTGCCGCTCTCGGCCGCGGCCATCTGGCTGGCGTGGCGCCACGTGCCTGAAAGCCGTGACGACGCCGTCGGCCCCGTCGACTGGCCGGGCGCGGCGCTGGCGGTGGCGGCGGTCGGCTGCCTCACCTACGGCCTGACCCGCCTGGGGGACGGCTCGGCGCCGGCGGTGCCGCTGGCGGTGATGGCGCTGGGGGGCGTGACGCTCCTGGCTTTCCTCCGGGTCGAGCGGCGCGCCGCCAACCCCATCGTCCCGCTCGGCCTGTTCGCCTCGCGCGTCTTCGGCGGCGCCAATCTCGTGACGGTGTTCCTCTACGGGGCGCTGACCGGGGTGCTGTTCCTGCTTCCGTTCGAGCTGATCGGCCGGCGCGGGCTGTCGGCGGCCGAGACCGGGTTCGTCCTGCTGCCGCTGGGCGCCGTCATCGGCCTGCTGTCCCGGCGCTTCGGCGCGCTCGGCGACGCCCACGGCCCGCGCCGGTTCCTGGTCGCGGGCTCGACGCTGGTCGCACTCGCGGCGGGCTGGCTCGCCACCGTCCCGGAGGGGCTGGCGGCCGGGGCCGTGGCGCCGGTGACGCTGCTGGCGGTCGGCATGGCGATGGTGGTCTCGCCGCTGACGACGGCCGTGATGAACGCGGCGCCCGACAGCCAGGCTGGGGCCGCCTCGGGCATCAACAACGCCGCCAGCCGCATCGCCGGCCTCGCCGCGGTCGCCGTCTTCGGCACCGTCGCCAGCCTCGTCTACGCCGCCCTGGGCGGGGCCGCCGCCAACCGGTTCGGCACCCTGCCGCCCCCGGCCGATCCCGCCCGTGCCACGCTGGAATCCGCCTTCCTCTCGGCCTTCTCCACCGGCATGGTCCTGGCGATGCTGAGCGCCCTGGCCGCGGCGGTCACGGCGTTGGTGGCGCTGCGCGGGGAGGCCCCCGCCCCATCGAAAGGCTGAGCGTGCCGCGTCCGGGGCACCCGACCCGGGGGGCCTCGTCGGTGACCGGCCGGGCGGCCATATGCTCGTCCATCCCCCGGAACGAGGAGGCGACCATGGCTTTCGAACTGCCCCCGCTGCCTTACGCCCACGACGCGCTCGAACCGTACATGTCGTCGCAGACCCTGCACCTGCACCACGGCAAGCACCACCAGACCTATGTGAACACGCTGAACGGGCTGGTGCGCGACACGCCGCTGGAGGACGCGGACCTCGAGGAAGTGTGCAAGGTCTCCTACGGCGACCCGTCGAAGCAGACGGTCTTCAACAACGCCGGCCAGCACTGGAACCACCTGCTGTTCTGGCAGTGCATGAGGAAGGGCGGCGGCGGCGCGATCCCGGGCGAGCTGGAAAGCCGCCTGCGCGACGGCTTCGGCAGCGTCGAGGCCTTCAAGGACGAGTTCGCGAAGGCCGGCCTCGCGCAGTTCGGCAGCGGCTGGGCCTGGCTGGTCGAGGACGGCGGCCGCCTGCAGGTCATGCGCACGCCCAACGGCGAGAACCCGCTCGTCCACGGCCGGCACGCGCTGCTCGGCTGCGACGTGTGGGAGCACAGCTACTACCTCGACTACCAGAACCGGCGCGCCGACTACCTGAAGGCGTTCCTCGACAACCTCGTCGACTGGGAGTTCGTGGCGGGCCGCCTCCAGGGGCGGTGACGCTCCGGCCGCGCCCCGGAAAGCCGGTTCCACGAAGCCCGTAGACCGGTGCGCGGCGCCTGATTATGTTCCCGGTTCCGAATGCAGGGGACCGGGGCGGATGCACCAGACGCACGGCATGGTGGAGGAGCGGGCGGACCCCGCCTCGCCCGACGCGGGGCGGGGCTCGCGCCTCGTCTCCGTCGTCGTGCCGGTCTACAACGAGCGGGACGGCATCGCCGAGTTCCACCGGCGCCTCGCCGCCGTGCTCGACCGGCTGCCCCATGCCGGCGAGATCGTCTACGTCAACGACGGCAGCACCGACGGCAGCCTCGCGGCGCTGCTGGAGATCCGGGCCGCGGACGGCCGCGCCGCGGTCATCGACCTCAGCCGCAACTTCGGCAAGGAAGTCGCGATGACCGCCGGGATCGACCACGCCCGGGGCGACGCCGTGGTCGTGATCGACGCCGACCTCCAGGACCCGCCGGAACTGATCCCCGAGCTGCTGCGCTGGTGGGAGGAGGAGGGCTACGACGTCGTCTACGCCAGGCGCGAGTCGCGCGCCGGAGAGACGGCGCTGAAGAAGCTGACCTCCTATCTCTTCTACCGCGTGATCGGCCGGCTGTCGCGCGTCGACCTGCCGCCGGACAGCGGCGACTTCCGCGTGCTCAGCCGGCGCGCCGTCGACGGGCTGATGCGGGTGCGCGAGCAGCACCGCTACATGAAGGGCCTGTTCTCCTGGATCGGCTACCGGCAGAAGGCCGTGAGCTACCGGCGCGAGCCCCGTCACGCCGGCAAGACGAAATGGAACTACGTCCGGCTGTGGAACTTCTCCCTCGAGGCGATCACCAGCTTCTCGGTCCTGCCGCTCAAGGTGGCGACGTATCTCGGCCTCCTGGTGGCGCTGTTCGCGTTCTGCTACGGCGGGCTGATCATCTTCCGCACGCTCGCCTTCGGCAGCGACGTTCCCGGCTATCCCTCGATCATGGTCGTGGTGCTGCTGCTCGGCGGCATCCAGCTGACCTTCATCGGCGTGCTCGGCGAATACGTCGCGCGCATCTTCGGCGAAACCAAGCAACGCCCCCTGTACCTCATCCAGGACATCCATGAGTCTTCTCCAACCGCCGGCTCCCGCCCCGTCGACGGCCGGCGGGCTCCGTGAGCCGGACGCCGGGGGCCTGCTGACGCCCTCGGCGGCGACGCGGCTGTTCCAGGCGTTCCTCGTCCTCCACGTCGCGGTCTGGACGCTGGTCCCGGCCCTGACCCATCCCAACCTGCCGCTCGACGTGATCGAGGGGCTCGCCTGGGGGCGGGAGTGGCAGTTCGGCTACCTCAAGCACCCGCCGCTGTCGGCCTGGCTGATGGAGCTGGCCGCCCGTCTCGGCGGCGGGGCGGACTGGCCGCTCTACCTGCTGAGCCAGGTCGCGATCGCCGTCGCCTTCTGGGCGGTCTGGCGGCTGTCGCGCGAGCTGTTCACGCCTGCGCGCGCGCTCCTGGCGGTGCTGCTGCTGGAGGCGGTCTATTTCCACAACTTCACCAGCCCCGAGTTCAACGCCAACGTCGTGATGCTGCCCTTCTGGGCGCTGACGGTCCTGGCGCTGCGCCGGGCGCTGGAGACCGGCTCTCCCGCGGCCTGGGCGGCGGCCGGGCTGGCCGCCGGGCTCGGCTTCCTCGGCAAGTACTTCTTCGCGACCCTCCTGGTCCCGGCGGCCCTCCTGCTCCTGGCCGTCCCGGGATACAGGGCGCAGCTCCTGCGCCCCGGGCCCTATGTCGGGCTGCTGGTGTTCCTCGCCGTCCTGGCGCCCCATCTCGCCTGGCTGGTGGCGAACGACTTCCCGACCTTCGGCTACGCGATGGCGCGCGGCGGCGGCGGCGAGACCGGCTGGGCCGACCACGTCGTCAACCCGCTGTCCTTCCTGGGCGAGGCGGCCGGCGTGGCGCTGCCGGCCCTGGTCCTGGTCCTCCTGCTCGGCCGGCCGCGGCCCCGCTCGGCGGGACGGGCCGACGTCTTCCTGCTCGCGGTCGGCATCGGCCCGGTCGCGACCACCGCGCTGATATCGGCCCTGTTCGGCTTCGAGCTGCGCTCGATGTGGAGCACGCCGCTGTTCCTGCTCCTGGGGCCGATGCTCGTGGCGTGGCTGGCCCCGGACCCGACCCGGGCGGGGCTCCGGCGCTTCGCCGCGGGCTGGTCGGTGCTGTTCGTCTTCGCCGCACTCGCCTATGTCGCGATGATGGTGGCCGGCCCCTACGTGACCGACCGCGGCAAGCGCGGCCATTTCCCCGGCGAGCCGCTGGCGCTCGCGATCTCGTCCGCGTGGGAGGAGCGCCACGGCGCTCCCCTGCCGGTCGTCGTCGGCGACGAGTGGCTGGCCGGCACCGTCGCCTGGTACGCGCCGTCGCGCCCCTCCACCTACATCGCCGCCGACCCGCGTTTCGCGCCGTGGCTGGACGACGCCGCGGTCGCGCGCAGCGGCGCGATCCTGGTCTGGGGCGGCGGGCGGCGGGGCGAGCCCGCGGGGCCGCTGTCAGCCTCGCCCTTTGCCGGCCTGGCGGACCGGTTCCCCGGTATCGAGGAGCAGCCGCCCCTGACCGTGCCCTGGAGCACCGGCGCCGACCTGCCGCCGGTCGAGGTCGGCTGGGCGATCGTGCCGCCCAAGCCCTAGAGGCTCCGGAACCGTCCGGGCGATCCTCGGTTGCCCCTCCATGCCCCTGCCAGCCCCCTGGTCAGTCATGGAGGATCGACCGTGAGACTGAAGCCCTTGGACCGTCAGGTCGTCGTCATCACCGGCGGCACCAGCGGGATCGGCCTCGCCACCGTGCGCATGCTGGCCGAGCGGGGTGCCCGCCTCGTGATCGCGGCCCGCAACGAGGAAGCGCTGGACGCGGTGGTCGGCGAGATCCGGCACGACGGCGGGGAGGCGGTCCGCGTCGTCGCCGACGTCGGCCGCGAGGACGAGGTGAACCGCATCCGGGACGAGGCCGTCCGGCACTTCGGCGGCTTCGACACCTGGATCAACGATGTCGGGGTCTCCATCTACGGCCGCCTCGACGAGGTGTCGGTCGAGGACATGCGCCGGCTGTTCGACACCAATTTCTGGAGCCAGGTCTACGGGTCGCGCGCCGCGCTGTCCCATTTCCGCGAGCGGGGGGCGCCGGCCAAGCTGATCCCGGCCAAGCTGATAAACGTCGGCAGCGTTCTCGGCGACCGGGCGATCCCGATCCAGGGCATCTATTCCGCGTCCAAGCATGCGATCGCCGGCTTCACCGAGGCGCTGCGCATGGAGATAGACATGGAAGGTCTCCCGGTCTCCGTGACCCTGGTCAAGCCGAGCGCGATCGACACGCCCTACAAGGAGCACGCCAAGAACTACCTCGACGTGGCGCCGAAGAACCCGCCTCCGGTCTACGACGCCCGCGTCGTCGCCGAGACGATCGTCTGGGCGTGCGAGCACGACCGCCGGGACATCGTCGTGGGCGGCGGCGGACGCCTCATCGCCGCCGCCGCCGGGCTGGCGCCGCGCCTCGCCGACCGGGTGATGGCGCGCACCATGCCGTGGTTCCAGCGCTCGGGCGATCCCGCGGCCCCGCGGGGGCGCAACGACCTCTACCGGCCGATGGCGGACCTGGAGGAGCGCAGCGACTACCCCTACGTCCTCAAGAGCAGCCTGTACACCCAGGCAAAGATGCATCCCCTGGTCTCGATGGGGATCGCGCTCGGGGCGGTCGGCGTCGTGATGGGCGTGCTGCGCGCGCGGGCCCGGTACTGACCGCGCCGCACGCTCAGAACATCTGCGACGGCAGCCAGAGCGCCAGCGCCGGCACCGCGGCCAGGATGACGAGCCGCACCAGGTCGGCGAGGATGAACGGCAGGATGCCGCGCACGACCGTCCGCTGGGTCAGCCCCGGCTGGGTCGCCTGGACGACGAACAGGTTCATGCCGATCGGCGGCGTGATCAGCCCGATCTCGGCCACCGTTACGATCAGGATGCCGAACCAGACCATGTCGTAGCCCATCGCGAGCGCGACCGGCCCCAGGAACGGCACCGTCAGCAGGATCATGGACATCGAATCCATGAAGCAGCCGAGCACGACGTAGAACAGCATGATCAACACGAGCACTTCGGTCGGGCCGAGATCGCTGTTCTCGATCAGGCCGATCAGCCCGGACGGCAGGCCGGTCGTCTCCAGGAAGTAGTTGAACAGCGAGGCGCCGATCAGGATGAAGAAGATCATCCCGGTCAGCTCCGCCGTCTCCAGCACCGCGCCCCTCAGCGCGTCCCGGTCCAGCTCGCCCGAGACGACGGCGAGCAGGAACGCCCCGACCGCGCCGACGGCGGCGGCTTCCGTCGGCGAGAACCAGCCGAGATAGATGCCGCCGATCACGAGCGCGAACAGGAGCACGACGCCCCAGACCCGGCCGAGCGTGGCGATGCGGGTGGCCCAGTCCACTCGCGGCGTCGGCGGCGCCAGCTCCGGCGCCATGCGCACGCGCACGATGATCGCGACCGCGTACAGGACCGCGCCGAGAAGGCCGGGGATGATCGCGCCGATGAACAGCTGCCCGATCGAGGTCTGCGTGAGGATGCCGTAGATCACCAGCAGGATCGACGGCGGGATCAGGACGCCCAGCGTGCCGCCCGCCGCGATCGACGCCGAGGACAGCGCGTCGTCGTAGCCGTGGCGCTTCATCTCCGGCATCGCGACCCGGCCCATGGTGGCGACCGTGGCGAGCGAGGAGCCGCAGATCGCGCCGAACAGCGCGCAGGCGCCGATCGCGGTCACGGCGAGCCCGCCGCGGATATGGCCCAGGAACCCGTTCACCGCGTCGAACAGCGAGCGGGACAGGCCCGCCCGCGCGGCGAAGACCCCCATCATCACGAACAGCGGGACGACGCTCAGCGAATAGGGAAAGATCGCCTCGAAGGGCGAGGAGCCGAGGATGAAGCCGGCACCGATCCAGCCGTTGAGCAGCCAGAAGCCGCCGACGCCGACCACGCCCATCGCGACCGCGACCGGGAAGCCGAAGGCGATCAGCGCGAGCGCCAGGACGAAGCCTGCGAAGCCCAGGAGTGCGGAGCTCATCGGGCGGCCTGCGGGTGGGGGGTGGAGAAGACCGTGAGCGCCGCCGCGACGGCCGACAGCGCCAGCCCGAACAGCAGCGGCACCCAGTACCAGACGATCGGGATGCCGAGCTGCTGCGAGCGGTCGCCGTACAGCAGCTGCTGCTGGAAGGCTTCATAGCAGTACACCAGCATCAGCCCCAGCAGGCCGACGGCGGCGAGGCTCGCCAGCGCGCGCAGGGGCCGCTCGACCGCCCGCGGGAAGGATTCGACCAGCAGGTCCACCCCGACATGCGCGCCGGCCAGGAAGGCGTGGGGGATGACCAGCCAAGCGCCGCCGAGGACGCAGAGCTGGACGAGGTCGACCACGCCAGGGATCGGCATGCCGGTCTGGCGGCCGACGATGTCGGCGACCGTCAGCAGCGCCGCGGCGGCATAGGCCAGCACGCCCACGACGGCGGAAGCGAGGACGAGGGCGCGCAGCGCCTGGGCCAGGCGTCTCATGGAAAGGTCCGGGGCGGGCAGGGGAAGAGGGAAGTTGCGAGGGAGAGGACGGGGGAAGGGGCGGGCCGCGCGGGAGGTTCCGCGCGGCCCCGGCGGGATAGACGGTTATCCCTGCTTCTGGGCGAGAAGCTCGCGCATCCGGTCGTAGATCTCCCGCGCGTTCTCGACCTCGCCCGACGTCTGCTCGATATAGGCGTCGATCGTCGGCTGCAGCGTTTCGCGCCAGCGCTCACGCTCTTCCTCGCTCAGTTCGGTGATCTCGTGGCCGGCCTGCTCGGCTTCCGTGCGGCCGGCCTCGTCCCACTTGTCCCACCAGTCGCCGAACTTGGCAACGAGGTTGTCGCCCGACGCCTCGTCGATGCACTGCCGCACGTTCTCGGGCAGGGCGTCGTATTTGCGCTGGTTCATCACGAAGAAGAAGGGGACCGTGTAGGTGCCCGCCTCCAGATGGTAGTTCAGTACTTCGTTGAGGCCGAAGGACTTCACCGGATCCCACGGGAAGACCGTGCCGTCGATCACGTTCTTCTGGATGTTCTCGTAGACCTCGCCGGGCGGCAGGCCCTGGGGCGTCGCGCCCAGCGCCGTCAGCATCTCCGAGACGGCCGGGCTGGGGGTGCGCAGGCGCAGGCCCCTCAGGTCCTCCATCGTCTCGACCTTCTTGTTCGAGGTGTGGACGAGGCCGCCGTTGTGCGCGTGCAGCGCCAGCACCTTCAGGCCCTGGTACTCCGGCGCGAGGTGGTCCGGATACATCTCCCACAGCGTCTCGCTGGCCGCCCCGGCGTCGTCGGTCATGAACGGCAGCTCGATCAGCGAGGTGCGCGGGAAGCGCCCGCGCGGAATGCCGTGGAGCCCGTGCGCGATGTCGACCACGCCGGCCATCACCTGCTCCTGCTGCTTGGCGACGTTGCCGAGCTGCGTGCCGCCCGGGAAGATCTCGAACTGCACGGCGCCGCCGGTGCATTCGCTGACCTGCTCGGTCCACGGCACGATGAAGTCGGTGTGGATGCCGTGCACGGGCGGCAGGTAGTGGCTGATCTTGAGCGTCGTCTGCGCCGCCGCCGTGTCGGCGAGGAACGCCGTCGCCGAGGCGAGCAGCGCGAGCTTGATCGATTTCATGGTTTTTTCCTCCCGTCTTGGTTCCGTTCCGCCCCGGCTACAGCGCCAGGGTGATCTTGTCGCGGCGCGCGCGGGAACAGCAGGTCATCATCCGGCGGTTCTCCATTCGCTCCGATTGGGTCAGCACCTTGTCGCGGTGGTCGATCTCGCCCTCGATCACGGTCACCTCGCAGGTGCCGCAGAGCCCTTCCTCGCAATCGCTCGGCACGTCGACGCCGACGGCGCGCAACGCCTCGAGGACGGTCCGCTCCGGCGGGACGCGCACCGTCAGGCCGGAATCCTTCAGCTCGACGTCGAAGCCGATCTCCTGGCCCGGATCGAGCCGCGTGCCCGCCGACGTGAAGTGCTCGACCCGCAGCGCGCCCTCGGGCCGGTCCCGGGTCAGCGCCTCCAGGGCGGCCAGCAGCCGCTCCGGGCCGCAGGCGTAGATCTGCTCCCCCGGCCGCGGCTCGCGCAGCAGCGCCGCCAAGTCCAGGCGCCGGCCGTCCGCGGCCGGATACAGGTGCAGGCGGTCGCCGTGGTCGCGCCGCAGCCGGTCGACGAAGGCCATGCTCGCCAGCGAGCGGCCCGCATAGTGGATCGCGTAGTCCTTGCCCAGACGCTTCAGGCGGTCGGCCATGGCGACGATGGGCGTGATGCCGATCCCGCCGGCGACCAGCAGGTAGGACGCCGCACCCTCGTCCAGGCGGAAATGGTTCTTCGGGCCGCGGATGCGGATCATGGCCCCGGGGGCCACGCGCTCGTGGATGAAGGCCGATCCGCCGCGCCCGGCCTGCTCCCTGAGGACGGCTACCTGCAGGCGGCGTTCGTCGTCGCTCCGGCCGCACAGCGAGTATTTGCGCACATGCTCGCCGACGATCACGTCGATATGCGCCCCCGGGCTCCAGCTCGGCAGCTTGCGTCCGCGCGGGTCCTCCAGCGTCAGCTGGACGATGCCCTCGGCTTCGCGATGCACCTCGCGGACGCGCACCTGGCGGGCCGCGTCCTGCTTGGCCGGCGCCCCGATGCGGAAGGACAGCGGCCGGTCCAGGATGCCGGGGTCGCGCCGCTCGGGATTGCGCTCCGGGTCCCACCGGACCCGCAGGTGGTCGGGCCCGCGGAAGGACGTGTTCGGCAGGAACGTGAAGGTCTGGCCCGGCACCAGCTCCATGTGCGGCAGGCGCCGGGTGAACTCCTCGAGGAAGATGCGCATCTCCAGCCGGGCCAGGTTCTTGCCCATGCACTGGTGGCTGCCGTAGCCGAAGGTCAGGTGGTCGGTCGTGTTGTCGCGGTAGACGTCCAGCTCGTCCGGGTTCTCGAAATGGCGCCCGTCGTGGTTGGCCGAGGCGCTGACGATCAGCAGCTTCGACCCCTCGGGGATGGCGACGCCGCCGACGCGCGTGTCGGCGGTCGCGATCCGGCGCCACGCGACGACCGAGCCGGAATGGCGCAGGCATTCCTCGACCGCGTTGGGGATCAGCGACGGGTTGGCGCAGACGTCCTCCCACACCTCCCGGTTCTCCAGCAGCCGGCGCAGCATGTTGGCCGAGGCATGGGCCGTCGTCTCGTGCGCCGCGACGATGCCGGCCATCATCATGGAGTGCAGGTAGGAATCGGTGACGACCTCCGGCAGCTCCTTCTGCCGCCGGATCGCGTACTGCATCCAGCCGTGCCCGGACGGGTCCTGGCGCATCTTGTCCAGCACCTTGCCGGCGAACTGCCAGAACCTGCCCACCGCCTCGGCGACCGCGACCTGCTCCTCGGGCGACGGCCGCCCCCAGGTGTTGACGGTGTGGGCGATCGAATAATCCCGCAGGGTGTCCATGTCCTCCTCGGGCACGCCGAGGAAGTGCAGGGCCACCGTCAGCGGGATCTCCCACAGCATCTCGTCGACCAGGTCGGCCTCGCCCCGGTCGATGATGCGGTCCAGGTACTCGCGCGTCAGCCGCCGGACCATCGGCTCGTGATGGGCCAGCTCCGCCAGGGTGAAGGATTCCATCAGCGCGCGCCGCCGCTCCATGTGCGCGGGCTCGTCCTCGTTCACGAGCGTGCGGTTCATCGCGTAGTCGTAGCGCTTCAGCGTGTCCTGCGCTTCCTGCGACACCGGCGTGATCTTCTCCAGCGCGATCGCGGGCGAGAACACCGCGTTGTCGCGGAAGACCGCCTTGACGTCGTCGTAGCGGCTGACGACCCAATAGCCGAGCTTCGGGCTGTAGAACACCGGCTCCTGCTCGCGCGACCAGCGCAGGGCTTCGGCCGGGTCGACCTGGTACGGCCCCTCGAAGGGATCGAAGGCGGCGGCCTCCGCCGAAACCGGGCAGCCGGTCGGCGCGGCCGGGGCGGCGCGGTGGAACGGGCAGGCGCCGCCCTGGGCGGCCGGTCCCGGGTGCGCAGCGTCGGCGGCGGGATGTCGGTTCATCGCGGGCCTCCTGGTGCGTCCACTTGCGTTACGGATAGCGCGACGGTATGTTCGGTAGGCGAACTTAAGCCGCCTTTCCTTCGAGGTCAAGGGATCGGACGCCGCCCGGGACAGCCCGCCTCGCCGGAACACCTGAGATGACGATGAAGGCCACGAACCTGCTGCAGACGCTCGACCGGGGCCTCCAGGCGCTCGAGATCGTCGCTCAGCAGCCGAACGGCATCACGGTCGCCGAGCTGGCGGCGAGGCTCGACGTCCACCGGGCCATCGCCTACCGCGTCGTCTCGACGCTGGAGGCGCACGGCCTGGTCTCGCGCGCCGCCGAGGGGCAGGTCTTCCTGGGCGGCGGCATCCTGGTCCTGGCCTCCCGGTTCGAGCCGCAGCTTCGCTCGGTGGCCCGGCCGCTCCTGCACGATCTGGCCGGGGAGACCCGGGCGACCGCGTTCCTGTCGGTGCCGCAGGGCGGCGATTGCGTCGTGATCATGGTGGCCGAGCCGGAGGAGGGCCTGTTGCGCGTCGGCTACCGCGTCGGCAGCCGCCATCCCCTCGACCTGGGCGCCGCCGGCATCGCGATTCTGGCCGGCCGGCCGGAACGGCCGGACGATCCGGACGCCGTCCGCCAGGCGAGGCTGGACGGCTACAGCCTGACCCGGGGCCAGTTGCAGCGGGGCGCGGTCGGCGTCGCCAGCCCCATCCATGCGCCGTCCCGCCCGCAGCCCGGCTTCGAGGCCTGCGTCGGCGTCGTCGCGATGGACGACCTGGACACCGCGACCGCGATCGCCGCCGTCAAGGCGCGCGCCGGCGAACTGGCGGCGCTGGTCCGCTAGAGCTTTCCGGTTCATCCGGAAAGCTCAGGGGCGCGACCGCGTCCCCGCCCCGCCAGGGGCGAAAAGCTGAGAAAGACCTGTTCGCCGGCCGGGCCGCGCCCGACGCAACCCCGGGCGCTCCCGATCCCCATCCCCGCCAAGATCTCCGCCAGGGCCACGTGGCGCAACGCCGCCCTTGACCCGCCCGGCTTGCCGCGATAACGATATGCGAGCGAGCGCTTGCTCGCATAATTGGGAAAGGGGGCGCCGATGAAGGCGGGGGCCGGCACGAAGGCGGGCAAGGAGAAGAAGGCGGCGATCATGGCGGCGGCGGAGCGCCTCTTCGCCGAGCGCGGCGTGGCCGCGACCTCGACCCGCGACATCGCGCGCGAGCTCGGCATCGGCGACGCGTCGCTCTACCGCCACTTCCCCTCGAAGGAGGTCCTCGTGGCCGAGCTGTTCGCCGACGGCTACCGGGAGTACGGGCGGCTGCTCCGGGCCGCCGCCGACGGCAAGCGGGGCGGCCGCGCCCGGCTCTCGGCGATGGTGCGCGAGGTCTGCCGCCTCGCGGACGAGGACGCCGCCCGCTTCACCTTCCTGCTGCTCGCCCAGCACGGCGGGCTGCCGACGGTGGAAGTCGGCACCGACAGCCCCGTCGACGCGGTCCGGGCCTGCCTCGCGGAAGCGCTTCCGGAGGCCGACGCCGAACTTGCGGCCGCGGTCGCGATCGGGGTCGTCCTCCAGGCGGCGACCTTCCGGGCCTACGGCCGGATCGCGCGCCCGATGTCCGAGCTCGCGCCGACGCTCGCGGACGCGGCCTGGGCGGCGGCCTGCGCCTGCGTCGCACGGACGCCGGAATGAGCGCTTCACCCGACGACCGGCCGGCCCGCGGACCTGAAGCCGCCCGCCAGGAGGACACGCACATGGCACACGGGACCTCGACCTTCGGACTGCTCGCCAAGCGGCGGTTCGGCTTCCTCTTCGCAACCCAGTTCCTGGGCGCGTTCAACGACAACCTCTTCAAGTCGGCACTGACCATCCTGATCGCCTTCCGGCTCGTCGAGGGCGAGGCGGGCGCGCTGCTGGTGACGCTCGCGGCCGGCCTCTTCGTCCTGCCCTTCTTCCTGTTCTCCGCGCATGCCGGCCTGCTCGCCGACAAGTGCCAGCGGAGCGTGATGACCCGCTGGATCAAGGGCGTGGAGGTCGGGGTCATGGCCTTCGGCGCCTGGGCGATCCTCGCCGGGAGCGTGCCGGCGATGCTGGCGCTCGTCTTTCTCATGGGCGCCCAGTCGACCTATTTCGGGCCGATCAAGTACGGCCTGCTGCCCGACCATCTCGGGGAGGACGAGCTTCTCGGCGGCAACGCCCTGATCGAGGCCGGGACGTTCCTCTCGATCCTGCTCGGCACGATCGCGGGCGGCCTCGTCCTCGTCGTGCCCGGCGGCGAGTCCTGGGCCGCCATCGGCGTCGTGGCCGTCGCGGTCGTCGGCTTCGCTCTCTCCTTCGGGATACCCGACGCGCCTGTGCGCTCGCCCGGCCTGCGCGTCGGGTTCAATCTCTGGGCCCAGACCCGCGACGTGGTCCGGCACGCGCGCTCCTCGCGCAACGCCTTCCTGGCGATCCTCGGGATCAGCTGGTTCTGGTTCACGGGCGCTACGTTCCTCTCGCAGTTCCCGGCCTTCGTCCGCGACGTGCTGGGCGGCGACGAGACGGTCGTGACGCTGCTGCTGGTCTGCTTCTCCGTCGGCGTCGGCCTCGGCTCGCTCGGCTGCAACCGCCTCCTCGGCGGCAAGGTGAGCGCCCGCTACGTGCCCGCCGCCGCGATCGCGATCACCGCCTTCACGGTGGACCTGTACCTCGCCTCGTCCGGCCGGGTCCCCGCGGCCGGGGCGGTCTCGGCGCAAGCCTTCCTCGCCGATCCCGCGAACTGGCGCGTGATGGCCGACCTCCTCGCCATCGCGGTCTCGGGCGGCATGTTCGTGGTCCCGCTCTACGCGATCCTCCAGACGACGTCCGAGCCCGAGCACCGCTCGCGCGACATCGCGGCCAACAACGTCGTCAACTCCGCGTTCACGGTCGCCTCCGCCCTTCTCTGCCTGGCGCTGCTGGCCGTCGGGCTGTCGGTGCCTGAGATCTTCCTCGCCCAGGGGATCGCCAACGCGGCCGTCGCGCTGTTCGTCTGCCTGCTCCTGCCGGAGACGCTCCTCAAGGGCGCCCTGCGCCTCGCGCTGCGGACCCTGTTCCGCGTCGAGGTCAGGGGCCTCGATCACGTCCCCGCCGACGGGCGCGCCATCTACGTCGCGAACCATCTCTCCTTCCTGGACGCGCCCATGCTGGCGGCGTTCCTCCCGGGCAAGCCCGCCTTTGCGGTCAACACCCACATCGCGAAGCGCTGGTGGGTCCGGCCCGCGCTCCAGCTCGTCAACGCCGTCACCGTCGACCCGACGAGCCCCATGGCGACCAAGACGCTGATCAAGGTCGTCCGCGGGGGCGAGCGGCTCGCGATCTTCCCCGAGGGCCGCATCACGACGACGGGCAGCCTGATGAAGGTCTACGAGGGGCCGGGCCTGATCGCGGACAAGTCGGACGCCCCGATCGTCCCCATCCACATCGAAGGCCTCCAGCGCTCCAAGACGAGCCGGATGCACGGCAAGATGAGGCTCTCCTGGTTCCCGAAGGTGACGATCACCGTCCACCCGCCGGTCCGGCCCCGGATCGAAGCAGGGCTGGTCGGCGCCAGGCGCCGCCAGCGCATGGGCGTCTGGCTCCAGGACCTCATGACCGAGATCGCCTTCCGCTCGACGGACCTCGACCGCACGCTCTTCGATGCCGTCGTCGATGCCCGCGACCTCTTCGGCCCCGAGCGCGAGGCCCTGGTCGACCAGAACTTCCAGCCGCTCACGGCGGCGCGGCTGGTCCTGGGCTCCCTCGTCCTCGGCCGCCGGCTCTCCCGGCTCGCCCGGCGCGGCGAGGCGGTGGGCGTGCTGCTCCCGAACTCCGTCGGCGCCGCCGTCACCTTCTTCGCCCTCCAGTCCCGCGGGCTCGTCCCGGCGATGCTGAACTTCACCGCGGGCGGCGACGGCATGGCGCAGGCGGCCCGCGCGGCCGAGGTCGGGACCGTGCTGACCTCGCGGCTCTTCGTCGAGCGCGCCAAGCTCCAGGGCGCGGTCACCCATCTCGAGCGGAGCTGCCGCATCGTCTGGCTGGAGGACGTCAGGGGCGGGATCGGCCTCCTGGACAAGCTGCTGGACGTGCTGGCCGCGCGGTTCCGGGCCCTTCGCCCGGCCTCGCCGGCGGCGGACGACGCGGCCGTCATCCTCTTCACCTCGGGCTCCGAGGGCGCACCCAAGGGCGTCGTGCTGAGCCACCGGAACATCCTCGCGAACTGCGCGCAGATCGCATCCCGGATCGCGTTCAACCCGACGGACAAGGTCATGAACGCGATGCCGGTGTTCCACAGCTTCGGCCTGACGGGCGGCCTCGTCCTCCCGGTGCTCTCGGGCGTCAAGGTCTTCATGTATCCCTCGCCGCTCCACTACAAGATCATCCCGGAGCTCTGCTACGGCGAGAACGCGACCATCCTCTTCGCGACGGACACCTTCCTCGCGGGCTATGCGAGGAAGGCGCATCCCTACGACTTCTATTCCCTGCGCATGGTCGTCGCCGGCGCCGAGAGGGTGAGGGACGAGACCCGGCAGACCTGGACGGACAAGTTCGGGCTGCGTATCCTCGAAGGCTACGGGGCGACCGAGTGCTCGCCCGTCGTCGCGGTCAACACGCCGATGCACTTCAAGGCCGGGACCGTCGGCCGGACGCTCCCCGGCATCGAGACCCGCGTCGAGCCCGTTCCCGGCATCGAGGGCGCCGGCCGCCTCTGGGTCCGCGGCCCCAGCGTGATGAAGGGATACATGCGGGTCGAGCGGCCGGGCGTGGTGCAGCCCCTCGACGACGGCTGGTACGACACCGGCGACATCGTCGCCGTCGACGAGCAGGGCTTCGTCGCGATCCGCGGCCGCGCCAAGCGCTTCGCGAAGGTCGGGGGCGAGATGGTGAGCCTGGCCGCCGCCGAGGCCGCCGCCTCCGCCGTCTGGCCCGAGGCGGCCCACGCGGTGGTGGCGCTGCCCGACCCCAGGAAGGGCGAGCAGCTCGCCCTGCTCACCACCCGGCCGGGCGCCGGGCGCCGCGAGCTCCTGGAGTTCGCCAAGGCCAGGGGCATCGCCGAGATCGCGCTGCCGAGGCTGGTGATCGTCGTCGCCGAGGTCCCGCTGCTCGGCACCGGCAAGACCGACTACGTACGCGCCCAGGCGCTCGCCGCGGAACTCGCGTCCGGCGCCGCCGTGCCCGCGGACTGAGGTGGCGGGGGTTAGTCGGCCGCCGAGCGCGCCGGGGCCGGGGGCGGAGCCGCCGCCGGGGCCGGGGCCCCGCGGATCGTCAGCACCCGCCACAGGCCGATCGAGAAGCTCGCGATGTCGGCCGCGAAGGCGGGCAGGGAGCCGACCATCCAGTCGTGGGTCATCCAGAACGGCCCGGCGCACAGCATCAGCACGCGCAGCGCCGTCGTGTTGGTCTGCATGCGCCCGAGCGTGATGAAAGCCAGCCCGGCCGCCGAGAAGAACGACGGCGCGCCGCTCCAGGTGAGGGCGGCGGCCGTGGCGATGACCGGGATCAGCGCCAGGTAGAAGGCGTACAGGCCCGGCCGCCGCCCGAGCGGGATGGCGGCCAGGACCTGCGCGAAGCTCAGCGCCTGCATGATCGCCGCCGTGTGCGCGCCGAGCAGCAGGTAGTGGAAGCCCAGCCCGAACGCGATGCCGAGCTGCGCCGTCAGCATCCCCGTGCGGCTGCGGAACAGAGGCCAGGAGACGAGGCAGGCCATCCCGATCACGCCGAACAGGCTTGCGAGCGGGTCGGCGAGGAATGTGTCGAGCATGATGGTTCCGGTCCGGACGGGCGCGCGATAGCACCATGCCGGCCCGCCGCCCGTCAACGGCGCGCTCCGCCGGCCGTTCCCGGTAATCACCTGTGCTATTCCGCCATTCCTGCTATACAGGCGGTTGTTGCGATCGAAGGTGGATGCTGGGGGGCATCGATGGGTAGCCACGTCGACGACCGCGCGGGCACGCGGTCGCCAGGGTCCGGCCGTGCGTTGCACACACTTGCGGCGGCGGGCTGCGTCCTGGCGGCGGCAGCCTCCGTCGCCGCCGCGCAGACCGTCGAGGACCTCGCCCGCCTGTCGATCGAGGAGCTTGCCGCCATCGAGGTGACCTCCGCCTCGAGGAGGGCGCAACCTCTAAGCGAGACCGCCGCCGCCATCTACGTCATCACCGCCGAGGACATACGGCGTTCCGGCGTGGGCAGCCTTCCCGAGGCGCTGCGCCTCGCCCCGAACCTGCAAGTGGCGCGCCTCAACGCCTACAACTACGCGATCACCGCGCGCGGCTTCAACTCGCCGGAAGCGGCCAACAAGCTCCTCGTGCTCGTGGACGGGCGGACCGTGTACTCGCCCTTCGCCGGCACCGTGTTCTGGGAGTCCGTCGCCGTCCCGCTTCCCGACGTCGAGCGGATCGAGGTGATCAGCGGGCCGGGCGGCACGCTGTGGGGGGCGAACGCGGTCAACGGCGTGATCAACATCATCACCCGCCACTCCAGCGAGAGCCAGGGCGTCCTGGTCGATGCCGGCGCCGGCAACGCCGAGCGCAAGGCCACGGTCCGCTACGGCGGCGACATCGGCGACGATGCGACCTTCAGGGTCTATGCCTCCCGCTTCGACCGCTCGGACACGGAGCCGGTGCTGCCCAACGACACCGTGCCGGATGCCTTCCGCGGGTCCCAGGCCGGCTTCCGCATGGACCTGGGCGACGGGGACGACGCCTACACGCTGCAAGGCGACATCTACCGAAACTACACGGAGTTCCTGGACCAGACGCTGCGCGGCGGCAACGTCCTCGGCCGGTGGACCCGCCAGCTCGGCCCGGACTCGGCCTTCGAGCTGCAGGCCTATTACGACGTCAAGATCCGCGACTACGCCGTCGCCTACGACTCGCTCAAGACGTTCGACGTCCAGGCCCAGCACGGCCTGACCTTCGGCGACGGGCACCGGTTCGTCTGGGGCGGCGAGTACCGCGTGTGGCGGTCGCTCTTCGAATCACAGGTGGTTTTCGGCTTCCAGGAACCCGAAGCCACGCTCTCGGTCGGCAGCGCGTTCGCCCAGGCGGAGTTCGCGCTCACGCCCGACCTCCGGCTGACGCTCGGCTCCAAGGTCGAGGTCGACAGCCACACCGGTGCCAACGTCCTGCCCAACCTGCGCCTCGCCTGGCAGGTCGACGAGGCGCACATGCTCTGGTCTGCGGTGTCGCGCGCCGTGCGCACGCCGTCCAGGATCGACCGCGAGTTGTCGGGGGGCGGCATACTGGTGCCGGCGCCGGACTTCCGGGTCGAGAAGCTGACCGCCTACGAGATCGGCTATCGGGGGCAGCCCACCGCGCGCTCCAGCTTGTCCGTCTCGGCCTACTACAACGTCTACGACGACCTGCGGACGCTGGGATCGACGAACGGCGGGCTGCCGTTCCAGCTGCGCAACGACATGGGGGGCGAGACCTACGGGGTCGAGGCCTGGGGCACCTACAGCGTCCGCGACTGGTGGCGGCTCCGGGCCGGGTTCGACTGGATGCGCAAGGACCTCGACCTTGAGCCCGGCACCGCCGACCTTTCGGGGCGCCAGGCCGCCGGCCAGGACCCGCGCCACCAGGCCCAGCTCCGCTCCGAGATGGACCTCGGCGACGGCTGGTGGCTCGACCTGGCCCTGCGCCGGGTCGGCAGGGTGCCCCCGACCCGGGTTCCCGCCTATACCGAGGTCGACGCGCATGTCGGCTGGCAGGTGACGCCCGCGCTGAACCTGTCGCTGCACGGGGTGAACCTGCTGGATGAGACCCATCCGGAGGTGAACAACCCCGCCACGAGCCCGCCCCGCCTCATCGGCCGTACGATCCACGCCAAGTTGCGCGCGGAATTCTGAGCCATGCCGCGGCTGCCCCGTCATCGGCATTTCCGGGCGGCCGCGCTGGCGCTGGCGGTGATCGCGTCGGCCTTCGCCGGCCCGGCCGCCGCGTCGGAGCAGTCGCTCGAATACGCGGTGAAAGCGACCTATCTCTACAAGCTCGCGCCCTTCGTCGAGTGGCCTGCCCATGCGCACGACCCGCAGACCGGTACCATCGACCTGTGCGTCGTCGGCGAGGACCCGTTCGGGGACACCCTGGACCGCGCCGTCGCCGGCCAGCAGCTCGGCGGGCGTCCCTTCGCGGTCCGGCGCATGCGCGTCCTCGACCCGCGGGCGCGGTGCCACGTGATGTTCCTCGGCGGCTCCGCCGCGCAGACGGCCGACGCCTTGCGCATGGCGCGCGGCATGCCGGTGCTGACCGTCACCGACGCCGTCGCGGACCCTGCGGCCATGGGCATCGTCAACTTCGTGGTCGTCGACGGGCGCGTCCGTTTCGAGATCGACGCCGCCGCGGCGGCGCAGAACGGGATCGCGATCAGCTCGAAGCTTCTGGATTTGGCGGTCGCCGTCCACCGCGGCGGGGAGACGCCGCGATGACGCGCGCGAGCGGGACCTCGGGGATCTGGCGGCAGGCGTCGGCGGTGGCGCTCGGCATCGCGGTGGCCCTGCTGATCGCAGGCGTCGCGATAGCGGCCTACAACGAGCGTGCCTATACCATGCAGAGGGCGGACGAAGCCTCGGTCCAGGCCCGGATCCTCGCCGCCGCGGTGACGGCGGCCCTGGCGTTCGAGGACCGCGAGGCCGCCCAGGAATACGTGAACGCGCTGGGCGCCAACCCCGAGGTCGAGGCCGCCTCGGTGTTCGACGCGGCGGGACTCCCGTTCGTCACCTACGCCCGCACCGCGGTGCTGGCGGTCTCGTCGGCGGACGGGTTCGCGGGGCCGGCGGTTTCGCCGGCGGATGGGTTCGCGGCTTCGCCGGCGGACGGGTTCATCGACGTCACGGCGCCGGTCGTCCAGGGAGGCATCGTCCTCGGCAGCGTCCATCTGCGCAGCGTCACCGAGCCCTTCGCGGCCCGCCTGGAGCGCTACGGCGGGATCGCGCTGCTCGTGACCATGGGCGTTCTGGTCGTCGTCGTGCTCGGCGCGGCGCATGCGGCGTTGTCCCGCGCCAACGCCGAGTTGCGGCAGCAGGCATCGGCGCTGGCCGAAGCCTACCAGAAGCTGAAGGCCGAGACCGAGGAGCGCGAGCGGGCCGAGGAGGCGCTGCGCCAGAGCCAGAAGATGGAGGCGATCGGGCAGCTCAGCGGCGGCGTGGCCCACGACTTCAACAACCTGCTCCAGGCGATGTCCGGCTGCCTGCGGCTGATCGAGCGCAAGGCGGCGGTCCCCGAGATCCGCCCGCTGATCGAGGCCGGCAGGCAGGCGGTCGACCGCGGCGCCAAGCTGACGCAGCAGCTGATGGCCTTCGCGCGCCGCCAGGCGCTGCGTCCCGAGCCGGTCGACGTCGAGGGCCGCCTGCGCGGCATGTCCGAACTGCTCGCCCGGGCCCTGCGCGCCGACATCGAGCTGCGGATGGAACTGGAGCGGGGGCTGTGGCCGATCGAGGTGGACCCCACCCAGTTCGAGCTCGCGGTGCTGAACCTCGCCGTGAATGCGCGCGACGCGATGCCGGACGGCGGCCGCCTGCTCGTCGAGGGGCGCAACCTGACCCTGTCGTCGGACCTCGGTCCCCAAGGGCTCGGTCCCCAGGGGCTGGCCCAGGAGCTGGCCGGCGACTACGTGCGCCTGTCCCTGACCGACACGGGACAGGGCATGTCCGCCGAGGTGCTCGCGCGCGCGTTCGAGCCCTTCTTCACCACGAAGGGCGTGGGGCAGGGGACCGGCCTCGGGCTCAGCCAGGTCTACGGCTTCGCGCGGCAGTCCGGGGGGACGGCGCATATCGACAGCACGCCGGGCCAGGGGACCTCGATCGTCCTGATGCTGCCGCGCTGCCTCGCCACCCCGGCCCCCGGCGGTCCGGAACCGGCCTCGGCCGCCGGGCCGGGTGGCGGTCGCCGTCTCCTGTTCGTCGAGGACGATCCCGTCGTCGGCGCGATGATGGCCTCCGCGATCGAGGACCTCGGCTACGTGGTGACCAGGGCCGTCTCCGCCGACGAGGCGCTGGCGCTGGTCGAGCGCGGCGAGGAGTTCGACCTGCTCTTCACCGACGTGGTGATGCCGGGAACGGCCAGCGGCCTGGACTTGGCACGCGAGGTCCGGCGCCTGCGGCCGGCCATGCCGATCCTGCTCACGAGCGGGTACAACGAGGGTGCGCAGGCCGGCAAGGAGTTCCCCCTCCTGCCCAAGCCCTACCGGGTGGAGACCCTCGCCGACGCCCTGGCGAACCTGGCGGAGGGCCCCCGGGTCGTCTCGTCCTAGCCGGCGGGCATCTCCAGGCACCGGCGGACATGCGTCAGGAATTCCTCCTTCTCGAAGGGCTTGGCCAGCGTGTCCGCGGCGCCGAGGCTGCGCGCCATCCGCAGGAAGTCGAGGGTGCCCAGCCGGCTCCCGCCGGAGATCGCCAGGATGCGGACGCCGGGATCCTCGCTGCGCAGGTCGCGGATCAGCCCCAGGCCTTCCTCGTTCGGCATGATGATGTCGGTGACCACCAGGTCCGGGCGCCGGCGGCGGAACAGCTCCAGCCCTTCGCTTCCGTCGGCCGCCGATACCGTCTCGAAGCCGGCTGATTCCAGCATCTTCTCCAGGGTGCGGCGGACCGGGGCGTCGTCGTCGACGATCAGTATGCTGGGCATGGGAGGCTTTCGGCCGCCGGGACGGCGGTGGTTGCGGGCAGGGTGATCGTGAAGACGGCGCCGGCGCCGGGACGGCTCTCGACGCCGATGCGGCCGTGGTGCCCGGCGACGATGCCGTGCACGACCGCGAGGCCGAGCCCGGTGCCTTCGCCGACGGGCTTGGTGGTGAAGAAGGGCTCGAAGACGCGCGCCAGGACCGCGTCGTCCATGCCCGGTCCCGTGTCCGCGACGGCCAGCCGGACCGTCGCCCCGTCCTTCTCCAGCTCGACCGTGATGGCGCCGGGCGCCTCGCCGATGGCCTGTGCCGCGTTCGTGACGAGGTTGATCACGACCTGGTGCAACTGCATCGGATCGGCCAGGACGACGGCGCCGGCCGCGAGGCGGCAGCGCAGGTCGACCGCGGCGGGCAGGACGCGGCGCAGGAAGTCGCAGGCGCTTGCCACCACCTCGGCGAGGTCGACGGCGCGCCGTTCCGGCGCCTCCTTGCGGCTGAAGGCGAGGATCTGGCGCACCAGCGCGCGTGCGCGCGCGGCACCTTCCAGCACGAGCGCGAGGTCGGCGCGGCTCCGGCTGTCCTCGGGCAGCTCTTCCAGGATCAGCTCGGTCATTCCGAGCACGGGCATCAGCGCGTTGTTGAGGTCGTGCGCGATGCCGCCCGCGAGCGTGCCGAGGGCCTCCATCTTCTGCGCCTGCTGCAGCTGCCGCTCCAGCTCGAGGCGCCGCGTCTCGGCCAGGCGCAGCTCCGTGACGTCCTGGAGCGTGCCGACGATGCCGGTGACCTCGCCGCTCTCCGAGCGGGCCGGCTCGCATTCGCACCACCCGTACCGGGTTCCGCCCTCGGGCCCCGGGATGCGGATCTCGATGCCGGCCGGGGTGATGCCGCCCTCGGCCTGCGCCAGGAACGCCCGCAGGCGGTCGCGGGCGTCCCGCGCCACGAGGTCCAGCATGCCTTCCCGGGTCGGCTGCCAGCTCTCCGGAAGGTCCAGGATGCGGTACATTTCGGACGACCAGTGGGCCTCGCCGGTCCGGACGTCCAGTTCCCAGCTCCCCGTCCGCGCGACGGCCTGCGCCCGCGCCAGATGCGCCTCGCTGCGGCGCAGCCGGGCCTCGCTGCGGCGCAGGGCCTCCTCCATCTCCTTCAGCGAGCTCACGTCGAAGTTCAGGCCGGAGATGCGCAGGGCTTGGCCGTCCACCCCCGAGACCATGCGCCCGCGCGACGACAGCCAGCGCATCGTGCCGTCGGGGCGCAGGATGCGGAACTCGAAGTTCTGCCCCCGGCGCCCGGACTCCGCGATGCCCCTCGTCGCCGCGTCGACCGCGGCCCGATCCTCCGGATGCACGATGCGCAGCCACGCCTCATGGGTCGGGACCGGGCAGGCCGGGTCGAGGCCGTGGAGCTGGTAGTTGCTGTCGGACCAGGTCCGCCGGTCCGTCGCCGGGTCCCAGTTCCAGACGCCGGCCTGTGCCGCTTCCAGGGCGAAGTTCAGGCGTTCGTGGCTGTCGTGCAGCTCGCGTTCGATCTGCTTGCGCCGGTTCACGTTGCGCAGCGCGGCGACGACGGATGCGCGGCCCGCCGCCTGCGGGCCGGAAAGGCGGCGCATCGAGCCTTCGACCCACACGGCGCCGCCGTCGCGGGTCAGGAGGCGGTATTCGACCGGCTCGCCCGCCGTGCCGGCCGCCGCCGCCTCGACCGCCGCGCGGACACGCTCGACGTCGTCGGGATGGACGAGGTCGAGGGCGGACCGGCCGACCAGTTCCTCCGGCCGGTGGCCTGCCAGGGTGTGGAAAGCGGGCGAGGCGTAGGCGTACCGCAGGTCGAGGTCGAGCACGCCGATCGCGTCGGAGACGTTCTCGGCGAGCAGGCGATAGCGCTGCTCGCTGTCGCGTAGCGCGGCGTCGGCCCGGCGTTCCCGGACCAGCATCAGCAGCGCGGAAAGCGCCAGTCCCGTGCCGAGCCACGCCAGGACGTCGACGCGGATATCTCCCACCGTGCCGTGGGCGCGGTGCAGCTCGAAGGCGAAGGAGGCCGCCAGCAGCCCGAAGGTCGCCAGGACGGCCGACGACATGGCCTGGCGCCGCCGGCCGGTCTTCCGGCTATTCCCAACCTGCATGCCGTCCCGTCGCCGCGATCGTTGCCGAGCGGCGATTATGGGTCGGCGGTGTCCTTAAAATAGGTAAATATGTAGCTATCTAAGGATGAGCGGCGGAAGGCCCATTACTCGAAAGCGGACCCGCCCCCAGCCCTCGCCCCCAACCCCCGCCCCGCAGCCCCGGCTGCGACATGCGCGGCCGGGGCGCCGGCCGGTCACGCGCGCCGCATGGCGTCGTGGATGCCGTCGAGGTACCGGTTGGCCTCGGGGATCAGGTGGGTCAGCAGGGTGAAGGCGTGGATCAGCCCCTTGCCCAGCACCAGTTCGCACGGCACTCCGGCTTCCTTCAGCTTCCCCGCGAGCGCGTAGCTTTCGTCGGCGACGCCGTCGCACTCCGCGACGACGATGTAGTGCGGCGGCATCCCCGGCAGCGCCGGGAAGATCGAGGGCGAGTTGTAGGGATCGACGCCCTCGGCGCCGTTCGTCAGGTACAGGTCGCGGTAATGTTCGATTTCCTCGGTGTCGAGGTGGTAGCCGCTGCCGTAGGTCTTGAGCGACGGCACCGAGACGGTCTTGTCGTACCAGGGCGTGATGCCGACCACCAGCTTGACCGGCGGGCCGCCGCGCTCCATCGAGCGGCGCGCCGTGGACGTGGCGAGGCAGGCGCCGCAGGACGTGCCGGTGAGCACGATGCGCTCGGGGTTGCCGCCGTAGCGCGCGCCGTTCTCGGCCGCCCAGATCAGGGCGTCGTAGCAGTCCTCGTCCGGTGCGGGATAGGGGTGCTCCGGCGTCTTGCGGTACTCGATCGCGACGACGACCGCCGGGACGCTGGCGGCGTAGCGCCGGCATTCGTGCTCGCTCTCGTCGATGCCGCCGATCGCGAAGCCGCCGCCGTGGAAATAGACGATGACCGGCAGGTCGGCGCTGCCGGCGGGGACCCCCCGGTAGACCCGTCCCGGCTGCTTGCCGGCGCGCGTCGGGATCTCGACGTTCTCGACCAGGTCGCACGGCGCCATCGGCGGCCGGCCGGAGGCGATCAGCATCTTGTTGAGCGCGCGCCGGCGCTGCACCTCCACCTTCCACAGCGGCGGCAGCTTCTTCTTCGCCATCATCTCCGTCATGGAATCGAGGTACTTGGCCGTGTCGGGATGGAGCGGGGCAGGCGCTTGCACGTCGGACGTGGTCATCGATGACATCCTCTCGTCGTTGGCTCTCATTGCAGGGCTTCGGTGCTCGGGTGAGGGCCGGGGCGGGCGGGTGCCGGTTCGCGAGACGTGTCGGCCTGGCTTCCGATGTCCCTTCGGCGCAACAACTATGGCGACCGTCGAAAATTTCCGCAATGTCATAAAGCTATAAGATTATCGGTGCGCCTGCTCGGGACGGGAGCGTGGTGGAACGCACCCGTACCCATCCTCTGCGGGCGGGCCGTTCGGGTGGGACCCGGACGGGCAGGCCGGGCCTGTCGGGGGTCGTGTCCCAAAAACGGAGACTGGCCGTAGTGCCAATCTCACGAAAACAATAGTCAGAGAAAATAATCTAGGATCATGTAATGAATACAAAGATGTTCAGAAAATATTCTAGAATATTTTTAATATATTGTAGTTGACGGCTTGGGTGCGTGAACATATACCATGGAATCTAAAGAAGATTTTAAGAACGACTGGTCGGCGCATTCGATATGCTGCCCCGGCCGGTAACGTGTCCAAAGCATGCACCGGGTTCGAGGGCGTAAGGCCGGGGATCCGCGGCAAGGCGGCGGCGATGGTTCTTTCCGGCCGCTTACCGGCGATGGGGACGTAAGCGCTGAACGTCGAAACCCTGTTCAGGCGAGCCGAACATTGACGTCCACTCTTACGGCCCGAGCGGAGCCGCGCGAAGCCGCTCCCCGATCATCATCGGCAGACCCGTTGCCGAGCGACCGTCTGTCCACGCTGCTCATCGACATCGAAGCGGATTACGGGGGCCGCCTGGCTTTGGCGCGCGCTCATGTCCGGCTGCGGCATGAAGAGCGTGCGCGCTGGCAGCGCGCCGGGATCGGGGAGTTGCCCTCGGACGGCCGGGACTTGGCAGCCTGCCTGCTGGGCAGGGCCCAGGCCTTCGGCGGGCGCGAGACCGTTGCCGGAGCCGACGAGGCGCGCTTCGTGTTGACGCAGTTCGCGCCGCAGGGCCTGACCAGCGGGTGTGTGCTGCAGAACGTCGCCTGCGCCGCCTTTTCGCACGAAGCCGTTCCAGCGCTGGCCCACGCCGTCCACAGCTGGCAGGTCGGTGCCGGCAGCATCGAAGGCAATCACGGCGTCCTTTATCGGCAGTGGCTCGAGAGTGTCGATGTATGGCTGCCGGACGTCGGGTCCGAACTGCTGAGGACGAGCGCCGATTTCGTGGCCTCGGCCTGGGACCTCCCGGCATACCGGCTCAGCCTGTCGGTCTTCCCGGAAGGATGCCTGCCGGAGATCCTCGGCGCGACGCTGTTCGACGTCTGCATGCCGGCGCCCGCGCTGGTGACGGCGGCAGGCGCGAGCGGTCTTGCCGGCGGGTCCAGGTATCTGGCCGCACGGAGCGCGACGGAGCACCAGCGGATCCTGGCCAAGGCTGTCGAGGCGATCGCACTGGCGGTCCCGCCCGGCGGGGCCGGGCAGGAAATCGGCGCGCGCGTCGCCGAAGGTTTCATGACGTCGCTGTACCTGTCGCAGGCATGGTCGCAGGACACGTCGGACAACCTGCGCCGCGACCCCTTCGGCGCCATGGTGCGCATGATCGCCCGCAAGGCCAGGTTCGCCGTCGGCTACCACGCTCACATGAAGCTGAACCAGCAGCCGTTCGACGAACTGGTCGCAGGCGATCCGGTGCGCTTCGTGCGCGAGCTCGGACGTTCGCGGTGGGTGAGGCGCGGCCGCCCGGACGACAGCCTGCTGCTGACCAGGCTGACAGCCTTCGGCGGGCCGATGTTCCGGGTGTTCTCGAATCCTGAACTCGCGGTCATCCGGGAGTGGATCGCATCCCTGCCCGAGGCGGATGGCGATCTGGGGGCCCCGTCATCCGTCCCGGCGGGCGGTCTGCGGACGACCCGTGACACGCCTGAAACGGTCGCGCGGCAGGAGTGCGCCGCCCCCGCCAATGCCCCCGCCAATGCCCGCGACCTGTACTGGAGACTGCTGAACATCGAGCGCAACCCGGAGGCTCGGACCGAGGCGCTGGCGTTCGCTACGCTCTGGCTGGCCCGCAGCGCCCGCAACATCGACGCCGCCCCCGACCCGATCCCGTTCAAGGAATATTCGCACACCGGTCTTCGGCGCTGGTTCGACGAGAAGGCGATCGCCCAGGCGCGCTCCTACGCGCGGGATCGAAATGGCGTTCGCAAGTCGCGTGAGGAGGTGATCGACGAAGCCCTGCAACTGTGTCCGATGATCCTGATCGACGGCGCCTGGCTGCAGCGGTGGGGGAACCCGGGGCTCGTCGGAACCAAGGTGGGCGCGCTGTTGTACGCGATCCTCTCCGACGAGATCGGAAATGGCGAGACGCAGCTCAACCATCCCAACATCTACCGCGCACTCATCGCGGACATGGGGGTGGACCTTCCCGACTTCCGTAGCCGGGAGTTCGCCCATTTCGACCGCTTCGACGATGACGCCTTCTCCGTCCCGGCCTTCTGGCTGAGCGTGTCGCAGTTCCCGCGCCGATTCCTGCCCGAGACGCTCGGGCTGAATCTGGCGATGGAACTTTCAGGCGTGGGCGGCGCCTACCGGACGGCGCGGGACGAGCTGCGCCGCCACGGTTTCAGCACGTTGTTCGTCGATCTCCACAACACCGTGGACAACGTTTCGACCGGGCACTCCGCGATGGCCCTGGACGCAGTCGAGCTTCACATGGACGAGGCGGTCCGCTCGGGGGGCGGCCGGTACGCCGCGGCGCAATGGAAGCGGGTCTGGGTCGGCTTCCGGGCGCTCTCGCCGCCCCGGGTCGGCTGGAAGGAGCTGTTCGCCCGGCCCCGCTACGTCGTCTGACCTCCGACCCTCCAGACACCAGAACCAGGATCGAACAGTGGCTTCCTACGTGTTGGGCTTGTCGTCAGGCTATCACGACAGCGCCGCCGCCCTCCTGCGCGACGGCGAGATCGTCGCCGCCGCGCAAGAAGAGCGGTTCAGCCGCGTGAAGCAGGACCCCCGGTTCCCGGCCGCCGCGCTGAAATTCTGTCTCGACGAGGCCGGGATCGCGCCGGGTGACGTAGACACGGTCTTCTATTACGAGAACCCGCGCAAGAAGCTGAACCGGATCGCTTCAACCTATCTGAACTTCGGCCTGCGGGGTTACCGGTCCTTCGTGTCCGAGATGCCGGCGTGGCTGGGGCGGAAGGCGCACGTCAAGAAGGCGCTGCGCCGGGAACTATCGGCCCGTTTCGGTGCTGCGGCCGCTTCTCCCGCCATCGAATACATCGACCACCATGAATCGCATGCTGCCTCGGCCTTCTTCCCCAGCCCGTTCCAGGAGGCGGCGGTACTGTGCGTCGACGGCGTCGGTGAATGGGCGACCACCTCGGCATGGGTGGGATCCGGAAACGGCCTGGTCCCCCTGTGGGATATCCGCTTTCCGCATTCGCTGGGCCTGCTCTATTCGGCGATCACCTATTTCTGCGGGTTCAAGGTCGATTCCGGCGAATACAAGCTCATGGGCCTGGCCCCCTATGGCGAGCCGACCTATCGCGACCGGATACTGGACCATCTGATCGACGTGAAGCCGGACGGCAGCTTCTGGCTGGACATGGACTATTTCGACTATGCGGTCGGCGACTGCATGGTCAGCGACCGTTTCGCCCGGCTGTTCGGCGGTCCCCGGCGCATGCCGGAAGGTCCGATCACCAGGCGCGAGTTCGATCTCGCTGCCTCGATCCAGGTCGTGCTGGAGGAGGTGCTGCTGCGCCTGACGGCGACGCTCCGGCGCCAGACCGGCCGGAAGGCGCTGTGCATGGCCGGCGGAGTGGCGCTGAACTGCGTGGCCAACGGCAAGCTGCTGCACGCCGGCATGTTCGAGGACATCTGGGTCCAGCCTGCATCCGGCGACAGCGGCGGCGCCCTCGGTGCCGCGCTTGCCGGATGGCATGGCAGGAAAGGCGCCGCGCGGCGGCCGCACGACGGCGACCGCATGAAGGCGACACTGCTCGGGTCGCATTACGACGACGTCCGCATCGAGGCGGCGCTGCGGGAGCGCGGCGCGGTGTTCACCCGGCTGGCCGACGGGACGCTGTGCGACGAGGTCGCGGATCTGCTGGCCGCCGGGAACGTCGTCGGCTGGTTCCAGGGCCGCATGGAGTTCGGGCCCCGGGCGCTCGGCTCCCGCTCCATCCTGGGCGACGCTCGCAACACGACGATGCAGAGCGTGATGAACCTGAAGATCAAGAACCGGGAGTCGTTCCGTCCCTTCGCCCCCGCGGTGCTGGAGGAACACGCCGCGGCGTGGTTCGATCTGGACCGCCCCAGCCCCTACATGCTGTTCGTCGTCGGCGTCCGGGACGAGCGGCGCATACCGGTTTCGGATGCGGAGCGGCGGCTTGCCGGGATCGAGCGCCTGAAATGCGTCCGCTCGTCGGTGCCGGCCGTCACGCATGTGGACTACTCGGCCCGGGTGCAGACCGTGGGACCCGACGCGAACCGCCGCTTCCGCGCGCTGCTGGAGCGCTTCCACGAGAAGACCGGCTGTCCGGTGCTCGTCAACACGTCCTTCAACGTCCGGGGCGAGCCGATCGTCGAGAGCCCGGACAACGCGTATCTGTGCTTCATGCGTACCCAGATGGACGCGTTGGTGATGGGCAACTTCCTGCTGCGCAAGGAGGACCAGCCCGTACACGTGGAGACGTCCGACTGGCGTGCGGAATTCGCTCTTGATTGACGCCACCCACGCCCGGACGCCCCCGTTCCTGCCGGATTCAGGAGAGCGATCGCCATGAAGCATCTATCCAGCGGACTCCTGCTGCTCGTCTTTTCCGCGATCTTCCTGCTCGTCGTCCTGCCGGCCGGTCTGCTGGTGCGTCCGTTCGCGGATTCGATGCGTCTGCGCCGGGGCGATCGCCTGGCCAGCTACCTCAACATGGCACGGGCACCGGGACCGGCGCCCCCCGACGGGGACGACGTCTCCGGCCTGCCCGCACCGCCTGACCCCGCCCGCACCCGCTGACCCCGCAACCGACCCGGACGGACGCAGAGACCATGAGCCGCAAACCGCTGACGCACGAAGATGCTGTCCTGGAGGTATATCGTCTTACCCCGCAGATCCGGGAATACGACGAGTTCATGTATCTCGGCGTGCGGTGGCTGCCCTACACCATGTTCTTCCACCACAAGAACTACCGATCGGCCGTCATCAACACCGACGCCCTCGGATTCCGCTACAGCGACTGCCGCGGCACGCCGGTCAGCGTTGCCGACATGCCCGAGGGGAAGGCGATCAACCTGCTGGTCGGCGGCTCGACCACGCTCGGCACCGGGGCGACCACCGATGCGGGCACGGTGGCCTCGCGCTTGGCCGCCCACACCGGTGAGCCGTGGCTGAACCTTGGCGGGCGGGGCTACAACGCCGTG
Organism: Arenibaculum sp.; assembly: GCF_035998295.1. Classification (NCBI taxonomy): domain Bacteria; kingdom Pseudomonadati; phylum Pseudomonadota; class Alphaproteobacteria; order Rhodospirillales; family Azospirillaceae; genus Arenibaculum; species Arenibaculum sp. The sequence continues at coordinate 30,398 of NZ_DASYHS010000226.1, forward strand.
CAGGAGGTGCTGCTGTACCTGATGCACCAGCATCGTTTCGGCCGCATCAACAACGTCGTGGTGTTCAGCGGGATCAACACTCTGACGCTCGAAGGCCTGCCGGATAATCTCGCGAGCGACCATGGCAGGTACTACTATTCGTTCGAGTACCAGCATTACATGGAAAAGTACAACGAAGACCTGAAGCGGCGCTCCAGGACCTACGCATCGGAGCTGGACAACCGGAGCAAAGGGTTCTTCTCGCGGTACCTGGACAAGCTGCGCGCCGAGGAAAACCCTGCCGACGTCGTCATCACCGATGAGGAGACCGACACCGGGGAGCGCGTCAGGCGTGCCGCATGGACGATCACCAATGCGCTGCGGCAATGGCAGCAACTGCTGGCCGGCACGGGTGCCCGGCTGACTTTCGTGCTGCAGCCGATGTCCTACTGGACGCGCGGCCACCTGACGCCCGAGGAGGCCGACGTCTTCCACGCCATCGACAGCTGCCCCAACAACTTCTGGCGCCTTTTCAGCAAGATTCTCGGCGAGGAAATCCATCGGCCCTTCTCGGACGCGATCGCGTCGTCCTGCGAGGCGCGGTCGATCCGCTTCGCCGATATGAATGACCTGATGAAGGATTCACCGATCCTGAACGAGTACCTGTTCGTTGATCGGGTTCACTTCAACGATAAGGGCTATGACGAGGCTGCACGGTTGATCGCCGCACGAGTTCTTTGATCGGAAACATGGAGAGTGACGATGCGCAAGTCGGGAACTTTGGGGTTCTGGGGAATTCTGCGGGCGATGGTGCGCCGGATGTTCGGTCGCAAGAAGCGGCAAAGCTCGATCTACCCGCTGCGCTGAACGGGTCGGCTCAGGGGCCGCCGATCCCGGCCAAGCCGGGATCGGCTCGACG
>NZ_DASYHS010000228.1:0-1713 GCF_035998295.1 Arenibaculum sp.
GCTGCCGCCCCGGCGGCGGCAGACGACGAGCAGAGCAATCCCGATACGAGACGGCCTTTCCCAGATGTCCTTTACGCGCGCCCATCCCGACCTCGCCCAAGCGCTCACGGAGCGCGGCTATGCAGAAGCGACCCCGGTGCAGGCGGCCGTGCTCCAGCCCGACACCGACGGCCGCGACCTGCTCGTCTCCGCCCAGACCGGTTCCGGCAAGACCGTCGCCTATGGCCTGGCGCTCGCCTCGACCCTACTCGACGGAGGCGGGCTCGGCACCGCCGCCGCGCCGCGCGCTCTGGTGGTGGCGCCGACCCGCGAACTGGCGCTCCAGGTCCACCGGGAACTGGTCTGGCTCTACGGCCCGGCCGGCGCCCGGGTCGCGTCCTGCGTCGGCGGGATGGACATAAGGCGCGAGCAGCGTGCCCTGGCCCAGGGGGCCCACATCGTCGTCGGGACGCCCGGCCGCCTGCGCGACCATCTCGAGCGCGGCCGGCTGGAAACGGGCCAGCTCGCGGCCATCGTCCTCGACGAGGCGGACGAGATGCTGGATCTCGGGTTCCGGGAGGATCTGGAGTTCCTGCTGGACGCGGCGCCGGCCGAGCGCCGGACGCTGCTGTTCTCGGCCACGATCCCGAAGGAGATCGCCTCGCTCGCGCGGCGTTACCAGAAGGACGCGCTGCGGATCGCGACCACCGTCAAGGACGAGCCGCACGGCGACATCGAGTACCGCGCCTACCGGATCGCGCCCAACGACGTCGAGCACGCCGTGGTCAACGTGCTGCGCTATTTCGAGGTCCGGGGGGCGCTGGTCTTCTGCGCCACGCGCGAAGCGGTGCGCCAGCTCCACGGCAAGCTGGTGGAACGCGGCTTCGCCGCGGTCGCGCTCTCGGGCGAATTGAGCCAGAGCGAGCGCAACCACGCGCTCCAGGCCCTGCGGGACAACCGGGCGCGCGTCTGCATCGCGACCGACGTCGCAGCGCGCGGCATCGACCTGCCCGATCTCGGGCTCGTGGTCCATGCCGACCTGCCGAAGGGCAGGGACGTCCTTCTTCACCGGAGCGGGCGCACGGGCCGCGCCGGCCGCAAGGGCGTGGCCGTGCTTCTGGTCCCGCACACCCGGCGGCGCCAGGCCGAGCGGCTGCTGACGACGGCCGGGGTGACGGCGGCCTGGGCCACGCCCCCGACCGCGGACGAAATCCGGAACCGCGACCGCGAGCGCCTGCTCCAGGACGCCATATGGAGCGAGGAGCCGACGGAGGAGGAGCGTTCGATCGCCGCGGCGCTGCTCGCCGGGCGCAGCGCCGAGGAGGTCGCCGCCGCCTTCGTCCGCCTGCATCGCGCGCGCCTGCCGGCGCCGGAGGACCTGCTGGATGTCGGGCCGGATCGGAGCTCCGACCGGGGGCCGGATCGCGGTCCGGCCGGAGCCCCGGGCCGGTTCCAGGGACCGGAGGACACGGTCTGGTTCCGCATGAATGTCGGCCGCAGCCGCAACGCCGATCCGCGCTGGCTGCTGCCGCTGATCTGCCGGCGCGGCCATGTCACGAAGCGGGAGGTCGGCGGCATCCGCATCTTCGACCGGGAGACCCGGTTCGAGGTCGCGCGCCATGCCGCCGAACAGTTCAAGGCCGCCCTGCGGCGCACCGCGGAGGAGGACGCCGACATCCGCATCGAGCCGCTGGCCGAGGCGGGAGCGAGCCCGAAGCAACGGCCCGGCAGCGG
>NZ_DASYHS010000236.1:0-3933 GCF_035998295.1 Arenibaculum sp.
CCACGCGGAAACCGCGGGCGGCGCGCCGGTCGACGGCTATTCGAACGGCTTGCGCGTCACTGCACGACGATGGCGGCCGGCGGCTGCACCGGCGACATCGCGGGGTCCCGGGCCGGCGAGACCGGCGGCATCGTCCCCGGCGCACCGAGCGTCCCGGACGGCCGGCTCATGCCCGTGGCACCCGGGGCCATGCCGGGAGCCATTCCGGGAGCCATTCCGGGCGTGCCGACGGACGGCTGGCCCTGCATCGCGCCGGTGCCCTGGCCGGCCGTGCCAGTGGCGCCGAGCGTGCCGGTGACCTCGTCCCGCGTGACCGGTCCCTCGCGCAGGATGTCGCCGGTGGCGGCGTCGATCACGACCGCCACCATGTCGCCTGCGACGTTCTCGACCGTCGCGACGTAGTTCTCGGCGCGCTTCTCGATGTCGACGATGCGCTGGAAGCCCAGCCCGCCGAAGCGGTTGAGAAGCGTGGTCTGGACCAGCTCGAGCTCACGCTGCTCGGGGCCCATGCGCTCCCGGATGTTCTCCTCGACCGGCGGGACGAGGCCGATCTCACCGCCGGCCTGGCCCTGGGTCATCGGCTGGCCCTGCCTCATCGGCTGGCTCTGGCCCATCATCTGGCCCTGCCCCATCGGCTGGCCCTGGCCCATCATCTGGCCCTGACCCATCGGCTGGCCCTGGGGCATCGGCTGACCCTGGCGCATCATCTGGCCCTGCCCCATGGCCTGACCCTGGCCCATCGGCTGGCCCTGGACCATCGGCTGGCCGGTCGCTCCCGTCTGCGCGAGTGCGGCCGGGGCGGCCGCCAGCATCAGCGCAAGGGTAAGGGTTGAAACGGACGTCCTCATATTCGGCCTCCGGGATCATTCGACTGCATTGCTGCGGGCGCGCCGCCACAACGCGGGCCGGCGACCGCGACCACCGTTGGCAACCGACGCGAACCCGTTCGGTTCCCGCCGCCTGCCCCGATAGGGATGGGCAGTGGTGGTAGATCCGGGCGAGGGGCTCAGGAGTTCCGGAAGGAGGGCCGCAGCGTCCGGTAGCGCTCGACGAAGGCGGCCAGGGCGTCGTCGGGGGACAGCGGCACGATCGCCACCGGATCGGGGGCCGGCAGGTCGTGCCAGTTGACCCGGTGGGGCGCGCAGAGGTCGCGCAGCTCGGTCGCGAGCGCCCGCTGGTCGGCGAGCTTGACCTCCGGCGGCTCGGGATGGCGGAACCCGAAGCGGTACGCCAGCGCGGCCTTGAGCGGCTCGACCGCGGCGCGGATGGCGTCGCGTCCGATCCGCACCTTCCAGGGCGTGGGCCAGTCGCCGGTGAACGCCTCCTCGCTGTCGTGCATCAGGGCGTCGTACTCGAAGCCGGGAGATGCCAGCCGGCTCGCGATCACGCAGTGCTGGGCGACGCTGTAGAAGGCGCGGGTATTGCCGACGAAGCGGCACTGGTACGCGAGCGGCCGGGCGACGTCCTCGATGTCGAAGCGGCTGAAGTCCGGCCGCTCCAGGTCCACCGTGCGCCCGGAATAGGTCAGCATGACCGACGTCGCCTCGGGGATGTCGAGCAGGTCGAGCTGGTCGGGGTGGGTCTGGGGCTTTTGTCGATGGAGTTTCATTCTGCCTGGGCCGCGGATCTGCAGGACGTCCTCCCAGGCTAATGCGCCCGCGCCGCGCGGCCAAGCACCCAGTCGAAGCGGGTCGCGGACCTTTCGGCAGCCACCCATGTTATCCGCAGATCACAATCGAGCGAGGCCACGCCGTGACGAGCATCCCCGGGACACACGTCGTCCGCAAATCGCGCGTGCAGGAAGGATCGCCCTTTCCGCTGGGGGCCACCTGGGACGGGCTCGGAGTGAACTTCGCCCTGTTCTCCGCCAACGCGACCAAGGTCGAGCTCTGCCTGTTCGACGCGGCCGGCCGGCGCGAGCTGGAGCGGATCGAGCTGCCGGAATACACCGACGAGGTCTGGCACGGATACCTGCCGGACGCCCGGCCGGACACCGTCTACGGCTACCGGGTCCACGGCCCCTACGAGCCGCGCGCCGGCCACCGCTTCAACCCCAACAAGCTCCTGCTCGACCCCTACGCCAAGGCGCTGGTCGGGACGGTCCGGTGGTCGGACGTCCATTTCGGCTATCGCATCGGCTCGTCCAGGAACGACCTGTCCTTCGACCGGCGCGACAGCGCGCCGGGCATGCCCAAATGCCGCGTCGTCGACCCGGCATTCACCTGGGGCCCGGACCGGCCGCCGCGGGTCCCGTGGGACCGCACGGTCGTCTACGAGCTGCACGTGCGCGGCTACACCATGATGCACCCGACCGTGCCGGCGCCGCTGCGCGGCACCTTCGGCGGGCTGATGCAGCGCGAGATCGTCGACTACGTCCGCTCGCTGGGCGTCACCGCGATCGAGCTGCTGCCGGTGCACGCCTTCATGGACGACCGGCACCTGGTCGAGCGGGGACTGCGGAACTACTGGGGCTACAACACCATCGGCTTCTTCGCCCCGGACCCGCGCTATCTCTCCAAGACCACGGTCACGGAGTTCAAGGAGATGGTGGCCCATTTCCACGACGCTGGCATCGAGGTGATCCTGGACGTCGTCTACAACCACACGGCCGAGGGCAACGAGATGGGCCCGACGCTGTCGTTCAAGGGGATCGACAACGCGTCGTACTACCGGCTGCTTCCCGACAATCCCCGCTACTACATCAACGACACCGGGACCGGAAACACGCTGAACCTCAGCCACCCCCGCGTGCTGCAGATGGTGACCGACAGCCTGCGCTACTGGGTCACGGAGATGCATGTCGACGGCTTCCGGTTCGACCTGGCGACGATCCTGGGGCGCGAGCCGCACGGCTTCGACCAGGGCGGCGGCTTCCTCGACAGCTGCCGCCAGGACCCCGTGCTCTCGCGCGTGAAGCTGATCGCCGAGCCCTGGGACATTGGCCCCGGCGGCTATCAGGTCGGCGGCTTCCCGCCGGGCTGGGCAGAATGGAACGACCGGTTCCGCGACGCGGTGCGCAGCTACTGGAAGGGCGATTCCAGCATGGTCCCCGAGCTTGCGGCAAGGCTCACCGCCTCGGCCGACTCCTTCGGCCACCGCGGCCGGCGCCCCTGGGCGAGCGTCAACTTCGTGACCGCCCATGACGGCTTCACCCTCAACGACCTCGTCTCCTACAACGACAAGCACAACGAAGCGAACCACGAGGACAACCGCGACGGCCATTCGGACAACCATTCCTGGAACCACGGCGTCGAGGGCCCGACCGACGACCCGGAGATCCGGACCCTGCGGGCGCGCCAGATGCGCAACCTGCTGGCGACGCTGCTGCTGAGCCAGGGGACGCCGATGCTGCTGGCCGGCGACGAGTTCGCGCGGACCCAGCACGGCAACAACAACGGCTACTGCCAGGACAACGAGATATCCTGGATCGACTGGCAGGGGATCGACGATGACGGCCGCGCCCTGACCGAGTTCGTGCGCCGGCTGATCGCGCTGCGCCAAGCGTATCCGCTGCTGCGGCGCTCACGGTTCCTGACCGGCGAGTACAACGCCGACCTCGGCGTCAAGGACGTGACCTGGATCACCCCTGCCGGCACCGAGAAGACGGCCGAGCAATGGCAGGACCCGCAGGCGCGTGCGCTCGGCATGCTGATGGACGGCCGCGCCCAGGCCACCGGCATCCGCAGGCCCGCTTCCGACAAGACGCTGCTGCTGATCGTGAACGCCCACCACGAGTCGGTGCCGTTCCGCCTGCCCGAAGTGGTCGGCGGCCGGGAGTGGAGCTGCCTGCTGGACACCGCCCGCCCCGACCTCGACTCCGAGGCGCCGCCGACCGCCTCCAGCGGCGACGAGGTCGACGTGACGGCGCGCTCGCTGCTGCTGTTCGAATTGCGGCCGGCCGGCCGGGGCGACGCCCTCCAGAGCGCGGCGCGC
>NZ_DASYHS010000244.1:0-11492 GCF_035998295.1 Arenibaculum sp.
GAAGCGGGGGGACATGGGCGAGGACGGGAAGAAGGCGATCGAGCTGGCGCTGCAGGGCGGCGGGGCGCACGGCGCCTTCACCTGGGGCGTGCTCGACCGGCTGCTGGCCGACGACCGGCTGCGGATCGACGCGCTGAGCGGCACCAGCGCCGGGGCGATGAACGCGGTCGTGCTGGCGGACGGGCTGGCGCGCGGCGGGACCGAGGGGGCGCGGGACGCGCTGGGGCGGTTCTGGCGCGCGGTCAGCGACGCCTCGCGGTTCAGCCCGCTGCAGCCGACGCCGCTCGACGTCATGATGGGCCGCTGGAGCCTCGACAACTCGCCGGGCTACGTGATGATGGACCTGCTGGCGCGCATGGTCTCGCCGTACCAGCTCAACCCCTTCAACTACAACCCGTTGCGCGACCTCGTCGCAAGCACCGTCGATTTCGACGCCGTGAACGCCTGCGACCTCGTGAAGGTGTTCGTGACGGCGACAAATGTCGAGACCGGGCGGGCCAAGGTGTTCCGGCAGCCCGACCTGAGCGCCGACGTGCTGATGGCGTCGGCCTGCCTGCCATTCCTGTTCCAGGCGGTCGAGATCGGCGGCGTGCCGTACTGGGACGGCGGCTACATGGGCAACCCGGCCCTGTTCCCGCTGGTGGACGAAAGCCCGGCGCGCGACCTGATCCTCGTCCAGATCACGCCGTTCCGGCGCGCGGGCACGCCGACCAGCGCCCAGGACATCCTGAACCGCCTCAACGAGATCACCTTCAATGCCAGCCTGACCGGGGAACTGCGCGCGATCGTCCTGCTCCGGCAGCTGATCGAGGCGGAGAACCTGGAGCACGAGCGCTACCGGTGCATGCTGCTGCACCGCATCCACGCCGCCGACGACCTCGAGGACCTGCGGGCGTCGAGCAAGCTGAACGCGAGCTGGCCGTTCCTCCAGCACCTGCACGACATCGGCTGGCGCACGACGGAGAGCTGGCTGGAGAGCAACTTCGAACACATCGGCGTCTCGTCGACCTTCGACGTGAACTCGGTGTTCGAGGACGGCATCCGCCCCGCCGGCGGCCCCTGACCCCTCGACCCCGGCTCGAAGGCGCGTCCCGGGCGCTCACGGGAGCTGGAGCTGCCGGCGCGCTTCCGCGTACATCTCGGCGAGCTTGGCCTTGATGTCGGCGTCGCCGAAGGGCCGGCCGCCGGCCTCCAGGTCCCGGCGCAGCTTCGCGATGACGTCGTCGTCGCCGGCCGTTTCCAGATCGGCCAGGACCACCTCGGCCGCGTAGGACTCGGCGGCCTCCCCGCTCAGGCCCATCTCCGCGGCGGCCCACAGGCCGGTCAGCCTGTTGCGGCGGGCGAGCGCCTTGAACGCGACCTCGTCGCGCGGCGCCTGGCGCCGTTCCTGTCCCTGTTCGTCGTCGCGTGTCGGCACGCTCCCATCCTCCCTTCCGTTCGTCCCATCCGTCCTCAACCGGGGACGGGGCGGAGGATCGCGGACCACGGGCGACCCGGCGGCGCTCGATTCCGGGCTGGACAACCGCTATGTTGCAAGCACCATGCTACAGGCGGCAGCGCAGGCCGCCCCGACGAAGGAGCGCGCCCCCCGTGTCCCAGATCCTGCTGCGTCAGCTCTTCCCGGACGAACCCACCTTCGGCGGCACTACCCACGGGATGCAGGGCTCGGCGATCCGCCACCTGTTCATGACGCTGGCGGTATCGTCGCTGGCGGCGCGCGGCGGCGGGCCGCTGCGCATGATCGAGATCGGCTCGTGGACGGGGTTCAGCGCGCTCACCTGGGCGCAGGCGATGGGCGCCTTCCACCCGGCCGGCGGCAGCCTGACCTGCATCGACGTCTGGCAGCCCTATTTCACCGGGGCCGACCTCGCGAAGGGCGACATCTACGGGACGATGGACGACCTCGCCTCGACCGGGCTGGCCTACGACCTGTTCGTGCACAACACGCGCTTCGTGCCCAAGAACGTCCGGGTCGACCATTTCCGCGGCCGGTCGCGCGACATCCTGCCGCTGCTGCAGGAAGGGGCGTTCGACCTCGTCTACATCGACGGCAGCCACTATTTCGACGACGTCGGGCACGACATCGCCGGGGGCGACCGGCTGCTGCGCGAGGGCGGCATCCTGTGCGGGGACGACCTGAACCTCCAGGCGCATGAATGCGACCTCGACCACGCCGCCCGCTCGATCGAGGAGAACTACGTCGAGGACCCGCGCACCGGGCAGCACTTCCACCCCGGGGTGACGCTGGCGGTCGACCGCTTCTTCGGCGGGCCGGTCAGCGCGTTCTCGGGCTTCTGGGCCATGGTGAAGGGCGCGCAGGGGTACCGGCCCTTCGTGCCGGCGGGCGCGCAGTTCCTGGTGCCTGACCATTTCCCGGCCTGGCTGCGCCAGACCATCCTGCAGACCGTGGCCGCCGACCCCGACCTGGCGCCGCGCGCGGGGTGAGCGGGCGGAGCCGGCCGGGCATCACGCCGGCTCACGGCCCCGGATCGCCGCCGGCCAGCGCAGAGTCGAGCAGGGCGACCAGGGCATCGATCCGGTAGGGCTTGGACATCACCTTCACCCCGGTGACGCGCGCGACGTCCTCGCTGTAGCCGGTGGCGAGCACGATGGGCAGACCGGGAGCGAGGCGCCGGGCCTCGCTCGCCAGGTCGACCCCGCTCATGCTGCCCGGCATCACGACGTCGCTGAACAGCACGTCCACCGTCTCCCCGGCCAGCACGGCGAGCGCCTCGTCCGCCGTGGCCGCGCGGGTGACGGTAAAACCGGCGTCCTCCAGCGCGGTGCCGACCATCATCGCGACGATGGGATCGTCCTCCACGACCAGCACGTGCCCGCTCCGGCGCGGACCGGCGGCATCGTGGGGCGGCGGTTCGGCGACGGGGGCCGGAGCGGCCTCGCAGCGCCCGAGCAGGAGATGCACGGTGGTGCCCCGCCCCTCCTCCGTCTCGATCCAGGCGACGCCGCCCGCCTGGCGCGCCAGCCCGTAGACCTGGGCCAGGCCCAGGCCGGAGCCCTTGCCGATCTCCTTGGTGGTGAAGAAGGGATCGAAGGCCTTCGCCAGCACGTCGGGCGGCATGCCGCATCCGGTGTCCGACACCGAGAGCCGCACGAAGTCGCCCGCCAGCTCCGCCGCCAGCCCCGCCGCGTGCCCCGTCGGGTGCCCGGCCGCGAGCGTCACGTTGGCCGCGTCGATGGTCAACGACCCGGCACCCGGCATGGCGTCGCGGGCGTTCACGGCCAGGTTGATCAGCGCCAGCTCGAACTGGGTCGGGTCGACCGAGACCGGCCACAGCCCGGGGGCGAAGCGGGTCTCGATCCGGATGTCGGCGCGGACCACGCGCTCCAGCAGGGGGGACATCGCCAGCACCCGGTCGCGCACGTCGATCGGCTCCGGCCTCAGGCCCTCCCGCCGGGCGAAGGCCATAAGCTGCTGCACCAGCTTGGCGCCGCGGTCCACGGCCTGCTGGCCGGCCTCCAGCAGGGGCCGGACCTGCGGCTCCTCCGTGCGCCGGCGGATCATCGACAGGCAGCCTCCCAGCGCCTGAAGGAGGTTGTTGAAGTCGTGCGCCAAGCCGCCGGTGAGCTGCCCGACGGCCTCCAGCCGCTGCGCCTGCACGAGGAGGGCCTCGGCCCGGCGCCGCTCCTCGATCTCGTCGAGGAGGCGGCGGTTGGCCGAGGCGAGTTCCCCGGTCCGCGCGGCCACGCGCTCCTCCAGGCTCTCGTTGAGCTGGCGAAGCTGGGACGCGGCCCGGTCCCGCTCCGCCTCCCTCTGCGCAAGCGCCCGGGCGGCATCGACGATCGCCGCGCGCACCACCTCGGTCTCGCGGAAGCCCGCTGCCGCCTCGCCGGAGGCGGGAGGCGAGCCCTGGCCGAGAGCGGCGGCGTCGAGGGCCAGCCGTTCGACGGGTTTGGCGATGGACCGGGCGGCGACGGCGGCGAGCACCGAGCCGAGCACCAGCATCAGGCCGCCGATCCCGAGGAAATGGACGATCGACAGACGCGACGTCCACATCACGTCGCTTTCCGGGATGGCGACGAGGAAGGCCCAGCCCGACGCGGAGGACCGGCTGAGCGCGACTAGGGACCGCACGCCCTTGAGGGACGTGCTGCGGAAGACGCGGTCGTCCATGCCCTCGCGGATGCGGCGGCGGACGTCGGGCGTGCCGGGAACGCCGACGAAGCGGTCGGACTCGCGGTTGCGCGCCACGACGATGCCGTTCCTGTCGAGCACGGTGCGCACCCAGTTGGGCGGCAGGTCCTGCTCCGTCAGGAGGCGATCGAAGGACCGGGCCAGGGTGATCACGCTGAGATAGTGCAGGCGGCCGCCCGTCTTCACGAGAAGGGAGCTTGCGACGGCCGGCTGCTGGGCGACGAGCCCGGTGAACAGGTTGGAGACGGTGACCCGCTCCCGGTTCGCGTTGCGCCAGTGATCGTGGTTCTTGATCTCCGGGAGCGGCGAGCCCGGCGGCAGGTGGGTGTTCACGACCTGGCGCCCCGGAACCGCGAGTACGAACCAGCTGTCCGAGGTCCGCAATATCCTGCGCGCCTGCGCGTCGAGGGCGGCGAAGTCGCCGCTCTCGAGGTGGGGGCTCGTGGCGAGCGCCCACAGGACGGTCTCGGCCTGGCCGAACAGCCGGTCGACGCCGAGGGAAAGTGCGCGCGACGTCTCGACGAGGTGCCGTTCCACGTAGTCGCGGTCGCGCTGGTAGGTGGAGTGCAGCATCAGGACCATCCCCAGAAGGAAGGGGACGAGCAGCGACACGACGAGCAGCAGGAGCCGCGACCTCAGGGATGGGGCGGACGCGCGGTTGGGCACTGGTTCTTTCGGCAGCCTCATCGGCGCCGTCCCTTTCGGACGGAAACGGCAGCGGGTCCGGCGTCTCCGCTGGTTCCGCCGCCCAACCTACCCGGGCGCATAGACGGCGTCCATCGGGACGGCGGTCCCCGGCCCTTTCCCGGGGCCGGGAATCATGGGATGTGGAGGGCGGTCGCAGAGCCGAGCCAGGAGTTGAACGCATGTCAGGCATCGCAAGGGTCGTCCGCCATGGGCCGGTCCACCTCGCAACGGAAGCCTTCGCCGACCCCGGGCAGCCGCCCGTCCTGCTGATCATGGGCGCCACGGCCTCCATGCTGTGGTGGCCGGACGAGTTCTGCCGGGCCCTGGCCGGGAAAGGGCGCTTCGTCATCCGCTACGACAATCGCGACGTCGGGCGGTCGACGACGGGCCTTCCCGGAGAGCCGGGCTACACGATCGACGACATGGCCGAGGACGCCGTCGCCATCCTCGATGCCTATGGGCTGGCCCATGCCCATTTCGTCGGCATGTCCCTGGGCGCCATGATCGCGCAGATCGTCGCCCTGAAGCACCCGTCCCGCGTGGCGAGCGTGACGGCGATCAGCTCGGCGCGGCTCGACGAGGACGATCCCGACTTGGCGCCGATGGACCCGCGGCTGCTGGAGCATTTCGGCAGGATCGCCGGCCTGGACTGGTCGGACCGCGAGGCGGCCGTCGCCTTCCACGTCGAAAGCTTCCGTATCTCGGCGGGACGGCAGGCGACCTTCGACGCGGAACGCGCCCGAAGCCGCGCGGAGCGGGAATACGACCGCGCGATCAACCCGCAGAGCGCGATGAACCACGCCATGCTGACGGGCGGCGAACGCTATCGCGGGCGGCTCGGCGACATCCGGGCGCCGTTCCTGGTCATCCACGGCAGGCACGATCCCATCCTGTCCTTCGCCCACGGCGTCAGGCTGGCCGAGGCCGTCCCCGGCGCTGGGCTGGTGTCGCTCGACGACGCCGGACACGAGCTCAACGAACGGGACTGGGGCCTGATCGTGGAGGAGATCCACGCCCACACGAGCGGGCCGGGCCGCCGGCCGGCGCCATAGGCGGGCGGCGAACCAGACCCGCCTGGATCACCCCCGCGGCGGCAGGGCCCCGGCAAGCTTTTCAAGGTCGAGCAGGGCCGAGAGCACGAGCAGGGTGTCGAGGTCGTTGTTCCATGGCGCCGCGAAACGCTGGCACGCGAACACCCGCAGCTTGGCGATCACGCCGGCGAACGTCACCGCCCCGGTCTCGACCAGCGCGCATTCAACGGCCCAGCTTCGGTGGAAGACCCGCTCGAAGGCGCGGTCGGCCGCCCGGTCCCCGTCGCGCCGGCTGCCGAGCGCGTCCATCGTCTCGCTGCAGTGGCGCCAGTCGCGATAGAGGCCGAGGATGGGATCGGCAGGCGCCGGCACGGCCGAAGGGGCCGGCAGAGGCGACCGCGACAGGGCCGCCAGCGCCGACATGATGGTGGCGTTGCGTTCGGCGAGGAAGGCGTCGATATCGTCGGGCGGGCCGGCCATGGGCTCCTCCTGTCGCTTCACTCCGCGCACCGAGTCGGCGGCGCGGACCGCCGTTTCGAGCGGACGACCGCCGCCCGCCGATTTCGGAATCACCGAATTCAATACTTTTGCACCGAATACAATAGAGTGCGCAAGCCCGTTTGTCAATGCGTCCGCATCGAATATGGTGATATTCAATGTGTTTCCGACGAGGTCGGCATGACGGGCGGGACGGACTGGACGGAACGGGCAAAGGCCGTGCTGCGCGCGGAGATGAAGCGCCGCGACCTCACCTACCGACAGCTCGCCGACAGGCTGGCGGCGATCGGCGTGTCCGACACGCCCGAGAACATCGCCAACAAGGTGAGCCGGGGCCGCTTCACGGCTGTGTTCCTGGTCCAGTGCCTGACGGCGCTGGAGTGCCGGGAACTGCGTCTGGACCGGCCGCCCGACGCGGGCCGTAGCGCCGGACGGGAGGCCGGCGGATGACGGCATGGACGGACGCGGAGTGGAAGGCCGAGGTGAAGCGCCTGCTGCGCGCCGAGATGGCGCGCCGGGGCATCGGCTATGACGACCTCGCCCGTCGGCTGGCCACCATCGGGGTCGAGGAAACGGCCGTGAACCTGCGCAACAAGGTATCGCGCGGAGGATTCTCGGCCGCGTTCCTGCTGCAGTGCCTGGAGGTGATGGGGTGCAGGGTGGTGCGAATCGGGGGGTGATGTTTCTAGACTGCTTGGTCACTCCCCGCGTACACGCCGGAACCCATGTCCTCCGAACTTGCCGGCGGGTTCATGTCTCCCCATCTCAGAAGTCCCATTCCACTTTCAAGCTGGGAGGCTCCCTTGGCACGTAAATCATATGGAATCGCCCGAGAGGCGCAGGAAACCCGTAAGCTGAACCAGTTGGCAGATGAGTATGGAAGTATGGAGGTCGCCATTGCCATCATGACGCCACAGCTCCGGCAGCACGGCTGCAGCCCTGAGAATTTCAAGGCCTATCTCAATGTCAAAGGCCTAATGCAGCATGGAGCACTCGATGTTGATGCTGCAGAGAAAGAGGCCCAAAGGAAGGTTAAAACGGTCCTCGATTCCGTTTTTGGAAAAAATAAGGCGAAAGTCGACTGAGGACAAACCAGTCAAGGGCGGACCTTTGACCACAGTCCGCCCCTCCCCCTGATAATTTCACGTGGCAGTCAAATATCTTAGTATATGTTTACACCATCCAGGAACTAACGCTTAGGCGAGTAAAACCAGATTAACGCTGCGGCATTTTTTAAACGTTCCTGCCGCGAGCGTAGCTTAGGAGAGGGAGTTCGTCGGCCAGGGCCTCTGGATCAGGCGGATTTAACGCTGATATTCCTCCGCAATTCACACACACACTACCCCTCGACATCCGTCTCGATGACCGGCTCGATGACGGCCGCTTCAACCTGCGTTCCCATGGCGGCGACAAATTCGTCATATACCCTGTGATCGGCGTCGAACGATTCGAGCATGACAACGAAGGTCGCCGTCACGGGCCATGCCTCGGTGCCGCCGGGATAGAGATAGCGGTCCCGCCAGAATAACCGAGCTCGGAGCCGCAGTTCGTTCTGACCGAAGGTTTTGCCGCGTGGGAAGTGCTGGGAGTAGACACGGATCGGCTGCCATTTGGCGTCCTCGGTCCGCGCAACGCCTTCGGGCGTCTCCAGGCTCATCGAACCGACAAGCCGCTCCCACTTGTTGCTGTTCGTCCGGTACTGGACGGTGGCCTCGATTCGCGTTGAGGCGTAGTTCGTGCCCAAAGCATGGGTCACGGGAGCCAGGATAGCGACTAGCTTCACTCGGCCTTTAAACTTGCCACCACGGGTCAGGGATGGAGGTAACTGGATGCCAGACCAATAATAGTTTCGCTTCTCCACGATCGACTGCTGCCAGCAGAAGATCACCGCATTGTCGCCGCTAAGCCACGGCCGCACAGGCGAGATAGGACTCCCATAACCCGTGCGGTAGTGGAAGTCCTGCTGGTCCGCCGCGTTGATGAGTAGCGCCTTCACCAAGTCCGGTGTCGGCTGCTTCAGATTAGCCCAGGTATGCGCCGCAATCCGGCTCACCAGAGGGGCAGCAAAGCTCGAAGCTATGCCTTGCCGACCACCAAGGAGTCGCTGGCTCGAAAACCAGCTCAGTTCAGGCTTCAGCATCTCCTCGGGGCCGAGACCCACGCGCGAGATATGGCAAGGCTCCCCCACCCGTCCATCACCATTGTGGAGCCTGCCGCTCACGGTAATTGCTGCCTCAGCGTCCGCCGGCGGGGCGATCCTCTCCTCAGCTTCCCCAGGGCGGTTTCCTGAGGAGATCACGAAAAGCACGCTGTGTTTCCTAGCGAGACGCGACATCTGGTGGCCGAACTCACTCACCCGCATCCGGTCGCAGCCTGCCGGCATGTTCGCCGAGATGTTCCACACCTTGGTGTCGCGATTTGCCGCGATCGTGCGGTCAAGATAAGCGATCAGGCCCGCCATATCCCAGCTGCCTACGAAATCGTTGCGCGGAACCACCGGCACGTCGCCGAGCCGGACCGGGTAGCTGGTAATATCTAGGTGATTGTTCCAATCCTCGGCCTCCCGCAGGACACCAGCAACGCAGTTCGCGTGATTGTGGTCGAGAGCCGGCCGAGGGAGAAAGGCGGGAGCGCGCCAGGCAACGTCAGGCCCATAGCGCCGCGCGGTGATTCCTCCGTCCACCTCCCCCACGGTGGGAACAGTTGGGGGGAGCGGATTGTCCGGATCTGGCTCGGGTTCCGGGCCGTCGCCAGGCGGGATGCCGACCAGCGGCGCGATTGGATCCCATCTAACGATCGTTCCACTGCCGACCAGTTGAACAAGTTCTGCCTTCTCTGCCACCGCCGCAACAAGCCGAGGATAGTTGCCCTTCTGCATGCTTGCCTTAGCCCGCGCGAGCAGGCTCGCCCGCGCATCGCCGACCGCAATGATAGTGCCGCCCGCAACGGCCGGAAAATCAATGGCGCCCTCAGCCGATTCCGAAGTCAAGAGCGACGCCTGTGGAGCGGAGGAGATGAGCAGCGCCAGCCCGGAGGTGCCCAAGCGGTCAACGACTTCTCCGCGTGCCTCTGGATTGACGAAGGGTGCTAGGTAGGCGACGAACTGGCGGCGTCCGCGCTCATCGGCGGCGGCGGCCCGCCATGTGGGTGTGAGATCCTCCGCGGCGACCGCCTCCTGCAAAGGAACGACGGCGGCAATGCGGGAGATGTCCACCCTTTGGGCAATGGAACCGGGGTTCTTGATTCGCTGCAGAAGCGCCGTGCGGCAGGAGAGCGGCACTTCAACCGCGTAGCCGCCGTGCCAAGGTGCGGCGAAGGCGATTCCCAAGTCGCGGCTAAGCAAATCTTTCGGGGTCCAAGAGGTTGCCAGGGAGCTGTCCGCCATCTTAACCCAAAACAGCGTGCGCCCACTGAACCAACGAACGCGCTCAGATCTGTCGCTCAGAAGTTCAGCGAAGGTATCGAAGAGAGCGCGCTGCCTAGCCCGGAACTCCGGGTAGATGTCATCCTCACTCTTTCCCCGCCCCTTGACGCCCTCTCGGGTTGCGACCATCTTGAGCCGCAGAACTGGATTGTCCGGCACCGCCCACCTCGCTCTGGACGATTTGCCTACCCGCCTTCAGGCTCTTGTCAGCCCCCTGCCTGGTAATCTGGAAGAGGGCTCCAACATCGCCTGGAGACAGATTGTGTAGCTCCGCAACCTTCTTTCGGAGATCACGCAGCCGATCCGCCGGCAAATCACCCATACGTGGTAATATAAACTTCCCGCTTGCACAACTAACAACCGCCTCCACCACAGCTGAAAGTTGGATAGGCCGATCACTGATGACGGTTGTCCGGCGGGCCGCCAGCGCGACCTCACGTATGTCAGAGCAAGACATCCCTTGGGAAATGTGAGCAAGAGCTTCTGCCGCCCTCGACTTCCCGAGGTCAAGGTAATAGCCCCACAGATCCCGCCGCAGGTCAGAGCCCGGAAGCCCCATGTCCAGCCGGTAAGGGAAGCGCCGCCACACGGCCGGGTCGAGCAGTTGCGGGTGGTTGGTAGCCGCGATGATGACGCAGCGATGGTCGAGCCGGTCGAGCGCTTGGAGCAGCGCGTTCACCACGCGCTTTAGCTCCCCTACATCCCGCGCATCGTCGCGCTGCTTGGCAATGGCATCGAACTCGTCCAGCAGGAGGACGCCCCCTGATGCTTGCACATAGTCGAGTAGCATCCTGACATTCTTGGCCGTGTCGCCGAGCAGGGATGAGACCAGGGCATCCAGGCGCGCGACGTAGAACGGGCGGTTTAATCGTGCAGCTATGTGCCCAGCCGTCAAAGTCTTGCCCGTGCCAGGCGGTCCTGACAGAATCAGGTTGAGCCTAGTCGCAAGGCCTGCCGCCGCTAGCCTCTCTGCGGCGCCGGCCTCTGCGACAAAGCGGGAGAGCACAACGTCGTGCTCTTCCTCCATCAACAGCGGTTCCATGGGCCAAGGCTGCTCCTCCAGCAGCGCCGTCCGGCTCTTCGAGTCGCTCGGCAACTCGGCCGGCCGCGAACGCACAGGGCCGCGGCCATGCAAGACAGCGTGGAGTCGATGCTGCCACCGCCCTGGGTCGTCGCCGGCCACTCGAGAGACAAGGGCAGCTCCGAGGCGGCGAACGGAGGAAAAGTCGGAGTCGAGGCCGGCCGATACCAGATCTAAAATCATAGCTGGCGTTTCTTCTTCGCGCCTCGGCATCTGAATGACATCAGATGATGTAATCGCGCGCCTCGCCATAATTCGTCCTCCACGGTGACTTATTCTTTATCATACATCAGTGCGTCATCTAGCAACCAAGAACACATGGATTATGTCACAACCAGGCGGCAAAAGCAATCTTAAAACTCATCAATTGACATAAAATTTCCGCCTCTGACTTTATAGTTCTCTATCTGAGCAACTGGCTTTTTCTCTGGTCAAGCAGGAGAACCCTACAGACAATAACGTTGCGGTGACGAACACAGAGGTGGTCCCCGATGGCCGGACAGTTTGGCGGCTGGAATAAGCTTGGTTCAGGTCTCCGTCATGCCGCCAAGCCGATCCCAGTCTCGATGCCCTGGTAGGCCTCGTCCGGGGTGCTGCCGCCGAGCCGCGAATGCGGCC
>NZ_DASYHS010000001.1:0-1784 GCF_035998295.1 Arenibaculum sp.
CACGATCTCGCAGGTCGTGACGTCGCTCCAGCAGCGCAACCTCGACATCCGCATCACCGAAGACATCACGGACACGCACAAGAACCTCATCATCCAGGCGGTCCAGACCCTGACCGGCTTTCTGGAGAAGCACACGCTCGCTCCCGGCACCAAGGTCGCGGTGATCGACGAGGTGGAACTGTGGGCGCGCCGCGTCGCCGCCCTCCAGGAAGGGCTGCGCTGCTACCGCTTCTTCGCGCTCAAGCCGGCCGACGCTTCCGAAGCGTGACCGCTGCGCCGTTCGGGTGTTGCGGACCTTCGATGGTGCGGCGCTATCGAAGGGCATAACCACGCAAGGTGCTCCGAAGCGGTAGGTTGACAGGCGTTCCCAAGTCTGTCTTTTGATCGGCGTGATCTCGATCCGCGCCATGCCGATCCGGCGATACGTGTCCCTCGTCATGGGCGTGGTCACGGCATGCCTGCTGATCGGCAGCGTGCTCGTCTCCTACGGCGTGATACGGCCGAACTTCCTGCAGTTGGAGACCGACGAGGCGCTGCGCGACAATGTACGGGCCGTAAACGCCGTGTCGGGCGAGCTCGACCAGTTGCAGACGCTGGTGGACGACTGGGCGGTCTGGGACGCCTCCTACCGCTTCATGTCCGGCAGGGATGCTTCGGACTACGTCGCCTCCAACCTCACGCCCCAGGCATTTCGGATCCTCGAGGTGGACTTCATCGTCTTCCTCGCAGGCGGCGGGAACGTCGTTTGGAGTGGCGGGCTCGATCCCCTGTCCGGTGAAATGATCGTCGGGGCCGGTGACGAGATCCGTGCGATACATCGGGCGATCTGTCCGCCCACCGACAAATGCATGCCGGCCCGGGGATCGGGCCTGGTCGATCTCTCCGGGCGCGTAGCCTTCGTCGCGACGGCTCCGGTCCTGACGTCGCTGGGCCGGGGGCCGGCGAACGGCATGATCGCGTTCGCGCGCACGCTGAACGAACCGAAGGCTCGGGGCATCGCGGCGCGCGCCCAGGTCCAGGCACGTGTCCTGCCGCTGCCTCCGCAGGCCGCGGCCGCGGAGGGCCCCCGGCCCCCGAACGGAGCGGGCCCGACCGATGTCGAGAAGCGATCCGGCATGACGAGGGTGCGGTCCCTTCTGGCGGGCCTGACCGCCTCCCAGGCCTTTCACGTCGTCACCGAAAGTCCGCGCCGGATCAGTGCGCTCGGAGACCGCATCGCGGCCTCGGCCCTGGTGGCGAGTATCGGCGTCCTGGTCGTCGTCGGCGCGGTCGCGACCTGGCTGATCGAGTCCCGGGTCGTCACGCCTGCGCACCGGCTCGCCCGGAAAGTTTCCGCCGCACGGGGAGAGCGGTCCAGCCTCCCGGACCCGGACGTCAACGAATTCAACCTCATCGACACCGAGTTCGACAGAACGTTGTCCGCTCTGCGCGAATCGGAGAAGAAGATGATCGAGCTGAATTACTACGCAGGGATGGCGGAGATGTTCAGCGGCATGGCCCACAACCTCCGCAATACGCTGATGCCGATGTCCTTGAATGTCTGGAGGCTGCGCGGCCTCGTCGCGCGCCACGACCGTGGGGCGGGGACGGGGACGGATGCCGACGCAGGGTCGCGCGAGGCGGACCGTCGCGAGGTCGAAAGTACCCTGGACCTGCTGGAGGCGCAGATCATGGACGTCGATCAGACGCTTCAGGACCATCACGTCTTCTCGAGGTACGGCCGGCATCTGATCCCGACCTGCGTCGGGAGCGTCGTCGAGGATGCCGTGAAGGTCTTCATGGGC
>NZ_DASYHS010000012.1:0-6706 GCF_035998295.1 Arenibaculum sp.
TCCTCCCCCGGCCGCTCGACCATGATGGCGAGGCCGATCTCGGCCGTCATGCGGCGATGGTCCGTGACGGTGATCCGGGCCTCCCAATGCGTGCCCAGCCGGCTCTGGGAACCGCGCAACTGGGCCCAGCTGCGCAGGTAGTCCACGAAGCTCTCCGACGTCCGGTCGACCCTGACGTGGTCGACGCGGTCCTCGACCGCGGGGTCGAGCCGGATCGCGTAGCCGGCCGGCCGCAGCGCCGAGGAGACTTCCGCCACCAGGGCCTCGACGGCGGCGAAGGTCTGCCGGACGTTGACGACCAGGGCCGCGAGGTACTCCTCGCCCGTCAGCGCGCGGCGCTTGGCGTTGTCGGCCCTGTACACGCCGTATAGGTCGTCTGACCCGTTCATCTGCTGGAAGGTCGAATACCGCTAAAGCACGTCCAGTTCTGCCACCGGCCCGTTGAGGAACCATTAATGGGCCTCAGCTCCTCGGGCCGGCGCCCGACCGCAGGCGCAGGACGTAGGTGATGACCTCGGCCACGGCGCGGTACTGCTCGGGACGGATCGGCTGGTCGATCTCGACCGTCTTGAACAGCGTGCGCGCGAGCGGCGGGTTCTCGACCACCGGCACGCCGTGCTCCTGCGCCAGCGCGCGGATGCGCTGGGCCACCAGGTCGGCCCCCTTGGCGACGCAGACGGGCGCGGCGGTGCGGCCGCGCTCGTAGTGCAGCGCCACCGCGAAATGGGTCGGGTTGGTCAGCACGACGGTGGCCTGCGGGACGGCCGCCATCATGCGCTGGCGCATGCGCTCGCGGCGGATCTCCTTGAGCCGGGCCTTGAGATGGGGATCGCCCTCGACCTGCTTGTACTCGTCCCGCACCTCCTGGACGGTCATGCGCAGCTTGCGCCGCCATTCGTAGCGGCGCCACAGCAGGTCTACGGCGGCGATCAGCACGGTCGCCGCCAGCACCGCCAGCAGCAGCCGCAGGGTCAGGTCCCGGAGCAGGCCGGGAAGGCCGGCGACGTCGATCCCCACCAGCACCTCCGTCCGGTCGATGAAGGGCCGCACCACGAACCAGGCGGCGACCCCGACCACGGCCAGCTTGACCAGGCTCTTCAGGAACTCGGCGACCGCCGAGGCCGAGAACAGGCGCTTCCAGCCCGCGAGCGGCGAAATGTTCGACAATTTCGGCCGGATGCGCTCGGCCGCGACGACGACGGCGCCCTGCGACAATGCCGAGGCGACGGCGCCGGCGAACAGCAGGCCCAGGGTCGGCAGCAGCACCATGCCGGCGCCGCCGAGCAGGCCGCGCAGCCCGTTCAGCACGTCGAAGGCGCCGCCATCGAGGCGGATGTCGTCGGGGTTCTCGATCAGCGGCAGCATCAGCTCGGCAAGGCCCGCCGCCGCTCCCGGCGCGGTCGCCGCCGCGATCAGCCAGGCGGTCGCCATCATCGCGAGCGTGCCCATCTCGCGCGCCCGCGGGACGTTGCCCTTCTCGACCGCCTCGCGGAGCTTCTTCTCCGTCGGCTCCTCGGTCTTCTGCGACTGCTCCTTCTCCTCGGACATGCCGCCTCACCAGCCGCCGAGCCAGTCGGCCAGCGCCGCGGAGAACGCCGACAGCATGGCGGCGGACGTGACCGCCAGGACGAGGAGCCCGCCGACCACCAGCGCCGGCGTGCCGACGAAGAACACCGGCAGGGCCGGCATGGCCCGGTTCACCAGGCCGAGCGCCACGTTGAACAGCATCGCGAAGGCGAGGAAGGGAGCCGCGAGCCCGACGCCGAGGCGGAAGGTCGCCGCCACCAGCACCGAGAAGTCCTGGGCGAGCGCGCCGGTGTCGAGGCCGGCCGCCACCGGCATCGGCCCGTAGGAGCGCAGCAGCGCCCCGAGCATGAGGTAGTGCAGGTCGGCCGCGAAGATGACCGCGATCCCGGCGATCACGAGCGTGCCGGAGATGACGGACCCGCCCTCGAAGCCGGTGCCGGCGACGGCGAACGGGTTGGACAGGCCGGCCGCCTGGCCGATAACCGAACCCGTGACCTGGAGCGCCGAGAGGAACAGCCGCGCCCCCAGCCCGAGGAAGGAGCCCGCCACCAGCTCGCCCGCGATCTGGCGCACCAGCTCGCCTCCCTCCGCCGGGACCGCGGCCGGCAAGCCCGGCACCGCCTGCGCCAGCGCCAGGGCGAGCACGGCCGCGGCCCCCAGGCGGATGCGCATCGGCACCGTCATCTCCCCGAATCCCGGCAGGAACATCACCGCGGCCCCCGCCCGCACGAAGACCAGGAACACGCGGTAGGCTTCCAGGCTCAGCAGGATGGCGAGCGGGTCCGTCACGGCCTCATACCTGGTCGATCGTCTTCACCGCGACCTTCCGGTGCAGCTCCGCATGGCTCACGACCGGGGTCATCGGGCTGACGCGCTCGAGCAGGGAGCGCACGAAGGGCCTCACCTCCGGCGAGACCAGGAGTGCCGGCCATTGCTGCGGCCCGGCATGGCGCTGGATGCGGGTGCGCACCGCGCCCAGGAAGTCCTGCACCCGGCTCGGCGCCATGGTGAAGCGGCGCTCGTCGCCGTCGGTCGCGATGCTCTCGATCAGCGCCTGCTCCCATTCCGGCGACAGGGTGATGACCGGGACGAAGCCGTCGGCGCCCGCGAGCTGCTGGCAGATCTGCTGGCCGAGGCGCCCGCGCACGTGCTCGGCGATCAGGCTGATGTTGCGCGTCCAGGTCACCGCCTCGCCCACCGCCTCCAGTATCGCCGGAAGGTTGCGGATCGAGACGCGCTCGGCCAGCAGCGCCTGGAGGACGCGCTGGACCGCGACCAGGGAGATCTGGCTCGGCACCAGGTCGCCGAGCAGCTTCTGGTACTCCTTGCCGAGCCCGTCGAGCAGCTTCTGCAGGGCCCCGAAGGTCAGCAGCGCCGGAAGCTGGTCCTTGATCACCTCGGTCAGGTGGGTCGTGATGACGCTCTCGGGATCGACGACGGTGTAGCCCTTGGCGACCGCCTCCTCGTGGCGGGCGGGATCGATCCACTTGGCCTGGAGGCCGAAGGTCGGCTCGCGCGTCGCCTCGCCGACGATGTCCTCGGCCCCGCCGCCGGTGGGGTCGATCGCCATCAGGTGCTTCGGCCGGACCTCGCCGCGCGCGACCTCGACGCCCATGATCGCGACGACGTATCCCTTGGGGGGCAGGTAGCTCGAATCCTTGATCCGCACCGCGGGCAGGATGAAGCCGAACTCGCGGGCGAAGCGCTTGCGCAGGGTCTTGACCTTGCCGGTCAGCGGGCCGTTGCGGTCGAGGATCAGCGGCACGAGATGGCTTCCGACCTCGACCCGCACCTCGTCGATGCGCAGCATGTCCTCGGCCGCCTCCTCCTGCGGTGCGGCGGCCTGCTTCTGCTTGTGCTCCTGCTCCTTGGCCGCGGCGTCGCGCGCCTGCCGGCGCGGCAGGTACCAGGCCGTGAAGCCGAAGGCGGAGGCCAGCAGCAGGAACGGCACCACGGGCAGGCCGGGTGCCACCGACAGCACGCCGAGCAGGGCCGCCGCGACCGCCAGCGCCTTGGGATAGCCGGCGAGCTGGTTGATGACCGCCTCGTCGGCCGAGCCGACGGTGCCGCCCTTGGTCACCAGCAGGCCGGCGGCCAGCGAGACGATTAGGGCCGGGATCTGCGTCGCGAGCCCGTCGCCGACGGTCAGGATGGTGAAGGTCGCGGCGGCGCTCTCGAAGCTCATGCCCTGCTGGGCCATGCCGATCACCATGCCGCCGATCACGTTGATCAGGGTGATCACGAGGCCGGCGACCGCGTCGCCGCGCACGAACTTGGACGCGCCGTCCATCGCGCCGAAGAAGGTGCTCTCCTCCTCCAGCGTCTTGCGCCGCCGCTTGGCCTCCGTCTCGTCGATCAGGCCGGCCGACAGGTCGGCGTCGATCGCCATCTGCTTGCCGGGGATCGCGTCAAGGGTGAAGCGCGCGCCCACCTCGGCTATGCGCGACGCGCCCTTGGTCACGACGACGAAGTTGATGACGACCAGGATCGCGAACACGATGATCCCGATCACGAAGTTGCCGCCCATGATGAACTGGCTGAAGCCCTGGATCACGTGGCCGGCGGCGGCGGTGCCGGTATGCCCCTCGCTGAGGATCAGGCGGGTGGACGCGATGTTGAGCGCGAGGCGCAGGACCGTGACGACCAGCAGCACGGTCGGGAACGACGAGAAGTCGAGCGGCCGGTGGATCCACAGCGCCACCATCAGGATCAGCACGCTGACCGAGATCGACAGCGCCAGCCCCAGGTCCAGCAGCCAGGTCGGCACCGGCAGGAACAGCACCGTCAGCACCATGACGATGCCGGTCGCGAACAGGACGTCGCGGTTGGCGAGCCCGATGTCGCCGAGGCTGGTCGCGCCGCGTCTGAGATTGCCCGTCAGGCTCATGGGTCGGCTGGCCTTCGATTGCGGCGTTCCGGTCCCGCATGCTGACCGGTGCGGGTAAAACCGGGATTTACGCCGCGCCCGCCCCTGCCCTACCCTGGCCTGCGGTCGTTGATCGATCGACCTCCGGGATGCATCATCGGTTCATCCTCAGCCCACAGGCGGTGATCCCATGCTCGAAGCATCGTGCCATTGCGGGGCGGTCCGCATCCGGGTCTCGGAACCGCCGAACGACCTGACGTCCTGCAACTGCTCGCTGTGCCACCGGGTCGGGACGCTGTGGGCCTACTATTCCGCCGGCGAGGTGACGTTCCTGGCCGGGGGCCGCGCGACCGTGCCCTATGTCCATGGTCCGCGCACCCTGGCGGTGCATCACTGCCCGACCTGCGGCTGCGTCACCCACTGGCAGGGCCTGGACGGGGCGCGCGCCGGGCAGATCGCCGTGAACGCGCGGCTGATGGACCCGGCGGACATCGAGGACGTGCCGGTATACCGGTTCGACGGCGCTTCCTCCTGGACCTATCTGGACTGAGTACCGGCCGGCCCGTCGTTCACGACCGGCCGAACTCCTCCACGAGAAAGCCGAGAAAAACGCGGATCTTCGGGGCGAGGTGCTGCCGGGAGGGGTAGACGGCGTAGAGCGTTGTTTCCACCGTGCTCCAGTCCTCCAGTGCGGATTGCAGCCGCCCTTCCCTCAAGTCGTCCTCGACATAGGGGCGGGGCATCAGGCTGAGGCCGAAGCCTTCGCGTATCGCGTCGCGGACGGCGAGGCTCGACGAGACCGAGTACCGGGCGCCGACGGCGATCCGTTCGGTGCGCCCGTCCTTGCGGAACTCCCACATGTCCGCATGCCCCGAGAGGCTGAAGCGGACGCAGTTGTGCGATCTCAGGTCGGAAGGCGCCTGCGGCTTGCCATGCGCCTCGAAATAGGACGGGGCCGCGCAGAGCACATGCGGCATGCTCGCGAGCTTTCTGGCGATCAGGCTGGAATCCTCCAGGCCGTCGCTGCCGCGGATGGCGAGGTCGAAACCCTCCCTGACGAGGTCGACCCGCCTGTCGTCGAGATGAAGGTCGACGGCCAAGTCGGGATGGCGCGACAGGAAGCGGGGAATCGCCGCGGAGAGCCGCGTCAGCGTGACGGTCATCGGCGCGCTGACCCGCAAGGTGCCGCTCGGCCCGGTCCTGATCGGATCCAAGGCTTGGTCCGCCTCGCACAGCGCGTCCAGCCCGCGTACGACGTGCTCCAGGTAGATCCTGCCTTCTTCAGTCAGCGCCATGCGCCGCGTCGTCCGGTTGATGAGCCGTGCGCCCACATGCGCCTCCAGCTCGGCGACGTTCTTGCTGACCGCCGCCGGCGACAGGCCGAGCCGCCGCCCGGCCTCGGCGAAGCTGTTCAGCTCGGCCACGTGGCGAAAGACCTGCAAGGCCGTGTAGCGGTCCATCACATCCTTCTCTCATGGGAAAGAATTTCTTAGCCACATAGCGCATTATCGCCCAGGGGTGAATTCCATACCGTCCGTCCGAACGCCCCGTTGGTTTGGATGGAATGATGACGAACCCTGCAATCGCCCTCATCGAGCGGCGCGTATCGGCCAACCTGTTCGACGCCGGCCACAGGCTGGCGGATGCGGAGATCGAGGGACTGGTGCGGCTCGCGACGCGGGCGCCCACCGCCTACAACCTTCAGAACTGGCGCTTCATCGCGCTGCGCGCACCCGAGGCGAAGATGCGGTTGCGGCGCCTCGCCCAGGGGCAGGCGAAGGTATCGGAAGCTGCCGTCACCTTCATCATCTGCGGCCTGCTGCCCGACCACGCCGACATCCCCCGACGACTGTCTCCCTTCGTGGAGGCCGGCTTCATGTCGGCGGGCACGGCTGCGGGATGGCAGGAAGGCGCGCGCGCGCAATATGCCGACCCCCGGACGGCCCGCGACGAAGCCGTGCGCTCGGCCTCCCTCGGCGCCGCGACGCTGATCCATGCGGCCGAAGCGATGGGCTTCGTCTCCGGCCCGATGATCGGCTTCGATGCCGACGGCGTAGCGCGGGAGTTCGGCCTCGAGCCCCACGAGGTGCCCGTCATGCTCGTCGCAGTCGGTCGCGCCGCGCCGGGCAATTGGCCGCAGAAGCCCCGCCGTCCGCTCGCCGAGGTTCTGGACATAGATCCCGACGGTTCCGCACCCGGCCCCTACCGGCCCTCGTAGTCCGGCAGCAGCGGGCGCGCCGGGGCATCGGCGTAGAGGCTGGTCAGGAAGGCGAGCCGTGCGCGGTCCGGCCGGCCCCAGGCCGGCGAGGCCGG